>NZ_KV821487.1:0-302 GCF_001815675.1 Neisseria sp. HMSC065D04 | reverse complement strand
TTTCAGACGACCCCATCCGACCAAGGAAACCCATAAACATCACCGTCCTCACCCTCCCGCACGGTATGGTGCGCGTTCTGCTGACCGAACAGCTCTACCGCGCCGTCTCCATCCTCCACAACCATCCCTACCACCGCGAATGACAAAAGCCGTTCCCGCAGGCAGGCTTCGTGCGCCCACACCGCTTGAATCGGGTGCAGGCGTGCCTGTTGCGAATTCAATACATCAAGAAATAGTAAACTGGGAAATATTCAGATATTGTTTGAACGCCCGCCATAAGGACGATAAGATACCGACCTCAT
>NZ_KV821486.1:15772-28734 GCF_001815675.1 Neisseria sp. HMSC065D04 | reverse complement strand
GCCGTACTGGTTTAAAGTTAATCCACTATAAAACCCAAAGCTGAGTCTTAACAATAGATTTTTATTCACACAAGAATAATATCAAAGGATATCAACCCACCCTCTCTTTGACTCCCTCTAAAATTACACCCTATCTCTACATTGCACAGATACAAAAAAGCCTGCTTAAAGCAGGCTTTTTATCGATTATTTATCAGGATTGTGCTGACGGCGCAAAATCGCAGGAATTTCAAAATCATCTAAAACAGACTGATTGCCGAAATCTGCCGCAGTCAGATTCATGGAGCGAATACCGCGGTTGGTTCTTACCAGGCTTTCTACACTACCCGGTTGTTGAACATGGGAATCATCGACTCCGCTAACCAGTTTTTGTGCGCGGACAGCCGCACGCATTTGGTTTTCGCTGCCGTTTTCTTTCAAACCGGTCGCAATAATGGTTACGCGGATAGCGTCTTCGCCCATGTTGTCATCTTCGGCAGTACCGTATTTGCATTCTGCTTCAGGATGCGCATTCTCGTTAACCACTTTCATGATTTCACGGTATTCGGACATTTTCAGGCAATCCGGAGCGGTAGTGATGTTGACCAATACGCCGCGCGCGCCATCCAGAGTCACATTATCCAGCAACGGGCTGGAAATCGCTTGTTCGGTTGCCAAACGGGCACGGTCGATGCCTTGGGAAAAACCGGAACCCATCATGGCGATACCTTTGATGCCCATTACGTTTTTAACGTCGGCGAAGTCAAGGTTGATGAAACCGGGACGGGTAACCACTTCGGAAATACCGGCTACGGCATCACGCAGGACGTTGTCCGCCGCACGGAACGCTTCACGCATGGTCACGTCTTCACCCAATGCGGTCATCAGTTTGTCGTTCGGGATGATAATCAATGAATCGACTTGACCTTTAAGCTGCTCCAAACCTTCTTGGGCAATGTGTACGCGTTTGCCTTCGTAGCCGAACGGACGGGTAACGACTGCAACGGTCAGGATACCCATTTCTTTGGCAATCTCGGCAACCACAGGAGCCGCACCGGTACCGGTACCGCCACCCATACCGGTGGTGATGAACAACATATTCGCGCCGCGAATAGCATCTTCGATGGCTTCGCGATCTTCTTGTGCCGCAGCACGGCCGATTTCAGGATTGGCACCCGCACCCAAACCACGGGTCAGATTAGTACCCAATTGGATGCGCTTGGCTGCGTTATTTTTACCCAAAGATTGTGCATCAGTATTGGCACTAATAAATTCAACACCTTGGATGGTGTTGGCAATCATGTTGTTAATAGCGTTGCAACCGCCGCCACCCAAGCCGATTACTTTGATGACCGCAGGGCTTGCGGCTGATTCAGCTACGTCGTAAACAAATTCCATTCAAATACTCCTGCGCGCCCTGCATCGAGGACGGTCCAAAAATTTAGATATTACCCGTATTATATAAGAAGTATTCCGACGCTGGCAAAATACTTCTTATTCATTCACCATTACCGTTATTTTTTTACTACATTTTTTAACGAAAGCACACAAGTTTTTAATTATTGCGATTGGAACTATTCCGACGGCAATTCATTTTCCCTGTAAGCAAGTAACGGAACAATCAGAAATTGTCTTTAACAAATTTCATCAATCTTGCCCACAGACTGATTTTTTCAGCCTGATCATGAACTACGATAGCGCCGGTCACCGGTGCGCCATCTTCTTCTCCCCTTGCCGCCTGCAAAAGACCGATGGCGGTTGAATAGCGTGGATTGCGGATGCGTTCGGATACGCCGCCCATTTCTTGAGGTACGCCGATGCGTGCAGGCAAGGCGAATACTTCTTCGGCAAGCTCAACGATGCCGGTCAGCATAGATGCGCCGCCAGTCAGAACGATGCCTGATGTGAGCACTTCTTCAGGGAAGCCGGAACGGCGCAATTCGTTAAGGGTCAACTCTAAGATTTCTTCGACGCGAGGACCGATGACGCTTGCCAAAACGCGGCGGGAAATCTGACGGGGTTGACGGTCGCCGACGCTGGGAACTTCGACCATTTCGTCCAAGCCATCCATATCGGGAATCGCTACGCCGTAGTGGATTTTGATGTATTCGGCAGCGCTGTGCGGGGTGCGCAGTGCTTGTGCCAAATCTTTGGTAATCAAATCGCCCGCCACGGGAATCACGGCAGTATGGCGGATGGCGCCGTTGGTATAAACGGCAATATCGGTCGTACCGCCGCCGATGTCGATGACGCATACGCCCAAATCTTTTTCGTCTTCAGTCAAAACAGCCTGACCGCTCGCCAAAGGCTGAAGCATGATTTGGTCCATCTGCAAACCGCAACGATGGATACATTTTTGGATGTTTTGCAGGGCGGTATTGGCACCGGTAATGATATGTACGCGGGTATCGAGACGGACGCCGCTCATACCGATAGGCTCTTTGACGCCGGGCTGGTTGTCGATGATGTATTCTTGCACCACGGTATGCAGGATATTGTGATCCGGCGGGATGTTGATGGCTTTGGCGGTTTCGATGGCGCGGTCGATGTCGGCTTGCGAAACTTCACCGTCTTTGATTTTGACAACCCCTTGCGAATTCAAGCTGCGGATATGGTTACCCGCGATACCGGTCGTAACGTGGCTGATTTTGGTGTCCGCCATCAATTCGGCTTCATTGACTGCCTGCTGAATGGCTTGGGCCGTCGCGTCAATGTTGGTTACCATGCCTGCTTTAAGGCCGCGAGACGGTGCCTGTCCGAGTCCGACGATGTGGATTTCGTTGTCGTCTTGTACTTCGCCAATCAGGGCGATGACTTTGGATGTGCCGATATCAAGGGCACTGATATATTTACCTTGTTGTTCCATTATATTTGCTCGTTATTTCGCTGGAGTTATAACTATTTGTCTGTATTGGCAATAGTTTGCTTCACGCCGTTTGCTTGGCTTTAGTCGTCTGAAACATTTTCAGACGGCGTCTCTGATGTGTAACGCACGGAAAATCCATCTTTATACCGCATATCAACGTAGGATAACCGATTTTGATTTTTACGCAACAGCGTCGGCCAAATTTCAGCGAAAAGCTGTAAGCGTTTGATTTCGTTTTCCCTTCCCAGTCTGACGGTAATCCCGTTATCCAAGACCACCAACCAGGCGGAGCGCGGCGTATAAATCAGTTCTTTAATCGCCAGATTTTGCCGGCGGAGGATGCCGGAAAATTCTTCGTAGTGTTTGACCATGTCTTTGCCCGTACCGGGCTGTCCTTCAAAGATGGGCAGCTTGGCTTTGAGCTGGGCGTCAAACACATTGCCTTTGGAATCGACCAAACCGCCGCTGCGCCAATGCGCGACAGGCACGCGCTCGGTCAAATGGATTTCGACAGTATCGGGGAAGCGGCGGCGCACCATGGCGGAATCCACCCACGGCAGCTTTTGAAAGGCTGCCTGAATACCGTCCAAATCGGCACGGAAAATATTGCTGTGCGTGTGCTGTTGAGCGGCGCGCTGAAGTGCTTTCCCGTCCGAATAGGTCAGCTTGCCCTGTATAGACACTTGTTTGACGGGAAAATGATTGGAGTTGTATAGCCAGGCTATGCAGGTACCGATGAGCAGCAATGCCATCAGCAGCAACAGCCAGCGGGTCAGCCGACCCAGTGCGCTTGCGTCATCCCACATGTGCGGTTTTCAGAATTTCAATGCATAAATCGGCAAAATCCACGCCGGTATGGGCGGCAGATTTCGGTACTAAACTGTGGCTCGTCATGCCGGGCAGCGTGTTGATTTCCAAGAGGTAAAGTTTACCGTCGGTATCTTTGAGGAAATCGACGCGTACGCAGCCCTCTGCCCCGATTGCCTGCGCCCCGCGGACTGCCAGGGAACGCATCAGGTTTTCTTCAGCCTCACTCAAGTCTTCGGACGGACATTGATAAACAGTGTCGTCGCGGTTGTACTTGGCTTCGTAGTCGTAAAACTCGGTCGCGGGGATGATGTGTATGCTGGGCAGGCCTTTGCCGTTCAACACGGGGCAGGAATATTCGCCGCCGCCGATAAATCGCTCGGCGATGATTTCACCTTGAAGGTGTTTCAATTCTTCGTAAACGCTTTTCAGACGACCTTTTTCTTTCACTTTCACAACGCCGACGCTGCTGCCTTCGGCTGCCGGTTTAACGAACATGGGCAAGCCGAGTTGTTGTTCGACGGCATCGAAATCGGAGTCTTCGTGCAAAACGGCAAACTCGGGAACGGGCAGCCCCAAAGCTTGCCAAATCAGTTTGCAGCGGTATTTGTCCATGCCGATGGCTGAAGCGGCGACACCGCTGCCGGTATAAGGAATGCCCAACAATTCCAACGCGCCCTGAACAGCACCGTCTTCGCCATAAGTACCGTGGAGGATATTGAAAGCAGTTTGGAAACCTTGGGTTTTCAATTCCGCCAAGGGCGTTTCTTTAGGGTCGAAGGCGTGTGCGTCTATGCCTTTGCTTTTTAAGGCATTCAAAATGGCGGCACCGCTATCCAGAGAAATTTCGCGTTCGCTGGAAAAGCCGCCCATCAATACGGCTACTTTGCCAAAATTTTGCATTGTTTTTGTTCTTTCTTAATTACTTCATTTTTTGATACAGGTCGTCTGAAAACGAATCGGGTTTTCAGACGACCTTAATCTTGCTTGCCCACCCGATGGGACATCGCTTCATCGGGCAGCTATCGCGGCATCACGATAAAATTTCCGCCTCAGGCTTTTTTTGACAACTCCAGCATCGCGGCAGGAACGCGGTTGATGCTGCCCGCACCCATATTCAACACGATGTCGCCATCCTGTAAAACGTTCAACAGCATTTCAGGCAAGTCGGCGACGTTTTCGCAGTAAATCGGCTCGAGTTTGCCCAATACGCGGATGGCGCGGGCAAGGGCGCGGGAGTCGGCGGCGGCAATCGGCTCTTCGCCGGCGGCATAAACTTCGGTCAACACCAGCGCGTCAACGGTATTGAGGACTTTGGTGAAGTCTTCGAACAAATCGCGCGTGCGGGTATAGCGGTGCGGCTGGAAGGCGAGCACCAACCGTTTTTCCGGATACGCGCCGCGTGCGGCGGAGAGGGTTGCTGCCATTTCGACGGGATGGTGTCCGTAATCGTCCACCAACAGCGCGGTTCCGCCGTTGGGCAGCTTGATGTCGCCGTATTTTTGGAAGCGGCGGCCGACACCTTCAAAACCGAGCAAGCCGCGCTGAATCGCTTCGACGGATGCACCAACCTCCAGCGCCACGCCGATGGCTGCCAAAGCATTGAGGACGTTGTGTCTGCCGGGCATGTTCAACACGACTTCAAACGGCGCCTGCTCATGTCCTTTCATTTGAACATGAACGGTAAACTTCATTTGCGCGCCGACGCTTTCGATGTCGGTCGCGTAAATATCGGCGGCATCGTCCAAGCCGTAAGTCGCGTAGGGTTTGCTCACTTTGGGCAAAATCGCGCGGACGTGTTCGCTGTCGATACACAAAAATGCTTTACCGTAGAACGGCATACGGTGGATAAAATCAACAAACGCCTGATGCAGTTTTTCGACGCTGTGTCCGTAAGTATCCATGTGGTCTTCGTCGATATTGGTGACGACGGACATAATCGGGGTCAAATGTAGGAAGGACGCATCGGACTCGTCGGCTTCGGCGACGATATATTCGCCTTTGCCCAAGCGGGCGTTGGTACCTGCGGCATTGAGTTTGCCGCCGATAACGAAAGTGGGGTCGAGACCTGCCGCGCCGAGGATAGAGGCGGTCAGACTGGTGGTCGTGGTTTTGCCGTGCGTACCGGCAATGGCGATGCCGTCGCGGAAGCGCATCAGTTCCGCCAGCATCAGGGCGCGCGGAATGACGGGAATTTGCTGCTCCAGAGCAGCGACGACTTCGGGATTGTCTTTTTTGACGGCGGTAGAAGTTACGACAACATCCGCGCCGTTGACATGTTCGGCAGTATGACCGGGATAAACTTGAATACCCAAGCTGCTCAAATGCTCGGTAACCGCATTTCGCGCCTGATCCGAACCGGAAACTTTAAAGCCCAAATTGTGCAAGACTTCGGCGATACCGCTCATGCCGACGCCGCCGATACCGACAAAATGGATGTTGGTGACTCGATTTTTCATCATGATGTTGCGTTCCGGTGGATTTTCGATGCGTAAAGGCGTTATTTTAAAGGGCTATCCGCTTCTGCGCCATAGTTTTCTTGTAAATTAAAGATGTTTCGGCATACAGGATTTCACATTGGTGGCAATATGGGTAAAAATGAAGTTGGGTTCGGCGGCGAATTACCCATTTTTAAACTCGACTTCAGCCACCAAAATACCAGCAAAAACAAAACATAAGGTCGTCTGAAAACCGTTTTCAGACGACCTCGCGCATCTCAACTTGACGGCACTTGTATCCTCATCAAGCGCATATCCAATTTGCGCCGTCCCCACGCGGTCGCATATACAAGGCGCAAGAGCCACGGATAACGCGGTTTGCAGACGCTGCTCAAGCCCGCTTCTTCGATGATTTCCACGCCCGGCATCAGTCGTCGGATGTCGTCCGTTCCGCTTATCGCCCAGCGGAACTCGGGCGGTTTGTCCATTTTACCGAGTGCGTCGTGGCGTTTGCTTTGTCCGATGTAGGCCTTTGGGATAGTGTCGAAGGCAAGTTGGGCGTGCGGCAGGCGGCGTGCAACCTGTTTGAAAAAGTCCTGCACCTGCGTTTCTTCGAAATACATCAACACACCTTCGATCACGAGCAACACGGGTTTGCCGTGCGCGGCAACGGTGTTCATCCACGCTTCGTCGAACATGGACGCGCCCAGATAATGATTGTCCGACTCGGGCAGCAGCATACGCCGCACTTCAATCACTTCCGGCAAATCCAAATCATACCAGGCGGTAATGCGCGGCTTACCCAAGCGTTCGTAACGCGCATCCAGCCCCGCGCCGATTTGCACGACGACGGCATCGGGATGTTCGGCGATAAAATGCCGGGTCATATCGTCCAACAGCTTCGCCCGCCCGCAACAGCCGACCTGCGATGCTTTGACTTTGGCAAACTTGCTGAAGTCGTAGTCTATCTTGTCCAACATCCGCACGGCTTCGTCATCGCGCAAAAGCGGCTGCGCCCTACCCTGCTCTACGGCCTTCGCCCACAGGGGAATCAGCATGGTACTGGACAAGACGGAAACGGTTTCGGGAGAGATTTTTTCAGACATGGCAGCCTCCATTGAGAGAAATTCCTATTTACATCATACTCCCGCACAATACGGCTGCCAAGTTGCAAAAAGGTCGTCTGAAACCCGTTTCTTGGTTTTCAGACGACCTCTGTTTCGTTCATCACATCATGTCATCATGCCGTACACGCAATGGCGGCTTCTGCCACATCGTCCGCGCTGTGCGGCAGTGCCAATGTGCGGGCGTTTTCCGCCCATTTGAGGCATTTTTCGCGGTTTAAGCCGCCGAGGATTTCGGCGAGCTTTTCCGCTGTCAACTGGGCTTGCGGCAACAGCAGCCCCGCCTCCGCCTGCACCATAAAACGCGCATTGGCGGTTTGATGGTCATCGACGGCATAAGGATACGGCACCAGCAACGCGCCCAGCCCCGCCGCCGTCAACTCTGCAATCGTCAGCGCGCCGGCACGACAAATCACCAAATCGGCATCGCGGTAGGCGGACACCATGTCGGTAATAAATTCCACGCATTCGGCTTTCACGCCCAGCGCGTCGTAATCCGCCTGCAAGCTGCCCAGCTTGCCCCGACCCGATTGGTGATACATCTGCGGGCGCGCATCGTCGGGCAGCAAAGCCAATGCCTGCGGTACGGTTTTGTTCAAAACGTCTGCGCCCAAACTGCCGCCGACCACCAAGATTTTCAGACGACCTTCACGCCCTTGGAAGCGTTCGGCAGGCTCTGGAAGGTTGGCAATATCGGCGCGGACGGGGTTGCCGACCAAACCGCCTTCGTGGCTGAACGCTTTCGGGAAGGCGTACAACACCCGCTTCGCCCAGCGCGACAATTGGCGGTTGGACAAACCAGCCACGGCGTTTTGCTCGTGAATCACAATCGGCACGCCCAAGAGCTTCGCCGCCAAGCCGCCGGGGAAGGTAACGAAGCCGCCGAAACCGATGACGCACTCGACGCGGTGTTTGCGGATAATCCGCTGCGCTTCGCGGACGGTTTTATACAAAGTAAACGGCAGCATCAGCTTGCGTTTGATGCCGTTGCCGCGCACGCCTTTAATCGCCAGCGTTTCGAGCAGGATGTCGTATTGAGGCACGATGCGCTCTTCCATCGAGCCTTCACTGCCCAGCCAAATCACATGATGGCCGCGCGCGCGCAATGAATCCGCCACCGCCAGCGCAGGGAAAATATGGCCGCCGGTACCGCCCGCCATCAGCATGAAAGTTTTACCGCCCATGATTTACTCCACTTGGTAACCGCGCATTTTTTTGCGGTTTTCATAATCGACGCGCAACAATAAGGTAACGCACACCAGCATAACGGCAACCGCCGAACCGCCGTAAGACATCAACGGCAAAGTCAGGCCTTTGGTGGGCAGGATACCGATGTTGACGCCGATATTGAAGAAACTTTGAATCCCTATCCAAATACCGATGCCGTTGGCGACATACGCGCTGAACGTCAGTCCGGAATCACGCGCCTGCTTGCCGATGGAGAATGCGCGCATCACCAGCCAGCCGTAGCAGAACACCAAAATACACATCCCCACAAACCCGAATTCCTCGCCGATGACGGCAAAGATAAAGTCGGTATGCGCCTCGGGCAGGTAGAAGCGTTTTTCCAAACTCGCGCCCAAGCCCTGACCGAACCATTCGCCGCGCGCAATCGCCATCAACGAATGCGTCAACTGATAACCTTTGCCCAAAGGATCACCCCAAGGGTCCAAGAATGCCGACACGCGCGCCATACGGTAGGGTGCCGCCAAAATCATCACACCCATCCCCCCCAGCACGCTCAGTACCAAGACAGCAAAATATTTCCACGGGAAACCCGCCAAAAACAGCATACCCATCGTAATCGACACAATCACGACAAACGAGCCGAAATCAGGTTGCGCCATGACAAAAACCAAACCCAGCGCAATCATCACGATAGGCAGCAGGATGTTTTTAAACTTCTTCAGCTTCTGCCAAGTTTTCTGACGCGCTTCCTTGCTGAACGGGCACATAAAAGCATTGAACAAACCGACAAACAGCGGTTTCAAGCCCAAAGAGTCCATACTGCGCAACACTTCCTCGCGCCGCGTGAACAGGCTGGACAAATACAAAACCGTCGCCAGCTTGAACAACTCGGTCGGCTGAAGATTGAGCGGCCCGATATGTATCCAACGCGTCGCCCCGTTGATTTCACGGCCGACAAACAACACGACCACCAGCAAAATCGCGGAAAAAGCAAAATAAAACGGAATGATTTTCCGCCAAAAACTCATGCTCAACAGCGACAGCCCGAGGCAGCCCAATACGCTCGCGCCGACAAACATCGCCTGCTTGCTGACAAAAGAAAACTGATTGCCGCCTTCGGACGCGGCATAGGCAATCGACGCAGAATAAATCATTACCAGGCTGAAGGCGGTCATCAAAACGACCATCCACAACAGTGACACATCGAATTTCCGACCGTCCAAAGAAATCGGGCGGTCAAGAAGTTTGGAAAGACTAATCATGAAAAACATCCGTATGGGGGCAGACGGAAAAATCCGCCCCGAAACAACCAGAACAAAGCGTTTCAGACGACCCTCCGCCTAATCGGGACATCGAAGGTCGTCTGAAAAAATAGCGTGAATCAGAAAAACGTCATTCTAAAGGTTTCTTGCCAAAGCAACAATTCAGATTCTTTAAAGACAGTCGGATTCCAGCGTTTTGTGCGCCCTCCCCTACCCATCACACACGCAAAAAAGGTCGTCTGAAACCGCCTTGACGTTTTCAGACGACCTTTGAGGCGATGGCGTACAAGGTTTACGGCAAAATCTCAATTTCCGCGTTGTGTTTCACGCTGCGGTAGAGTTCGTCGATTTCCTCGTCCGTTACCGCGATGCAGCCGTCAGTCCAGTCTCTTTGCAGATGCCTTTTGCCGATGGAACCCCAGCCGTTTTTGATGCCGTGGATTTTAATCAGCCCGCCCGGACTTTTACCTTGTGCCGCCGCGTAGGCTTTGTCGGCCTCGTTGGGATAGGAAACGCCGAGGTTTTTGTGGTATGCGCTGTTGGGATTGCGATCGTTGATGCGGTATTTCCCTTCGGGCGTTTTGCCGTCGCCTTCAAAGTGTTTATGCCCGACGGGCTGCTTGCCCAGCGCAATGGGATAGGTTTTCAGCAACTTGCCTTGCGAGTACGCCGACATGGTGCGCTTGCTTTTATGCACGACCAACCTGTCGATAACGGCATCTTCGGAAAGCGGCGTTTCGCTTGGCGCAGCAACGGTCGACTCGCCTGATGTCGCAACGGTCTGCTCGGAACGGATGGGCATGGAATACCAAATCACTCCAGCAGCGACTGTCAAAAGCAAAACCGCCGCCAAACCGATTTTCAACCCTCTTTTCATGTTTCAGACGGCCTCACAAAGCCTTAAACGCCTCGATAAAGACTTCCGAACGGTGCGCATAGCCTTTGAACATATCAAAGCTCGCGCAGGCGGGGCTGAGCAGCACGATATCGCCCGATTCGGCTTGGGCGTATGCCGTCTGAACCGCTTCTTCCAAAGTGGCGCAGTCGGTCATATTCAGACCGCAGCCGTCCAAATCGCGGCGGATTTGCGGCGCATCGACACCGATCAGGAACACGCCTTTTGCCTTGCCGGCAAGCGCGTCGCGCAGGGGCGTGAAGTCCTGCCCTTTGCCCATGCCGCCCAAAATGACGAAGAGCGGATTTTGCAAACCGGCAATCGCGGCGGCGGTCGCGCCGACGTTCGTGCCTTTACTATCGTCGATGAATACCACGCCGTTTTTCTCGCCGATTTTTTCCACGCGGTGCGGCAGGCCTTGGAAGGTTTTAACGTGTTCGAGCAATGCTTCGCGCGGCAAACCGACGGCTTCGCACAAGGCGACGGCAGCCATAACGTTGGCGACGTTGTGCAGGCCTTGCAGCGGGATGTCTTGCGTGGCAATCAAATCCTCATTGCCTTGTTTCAGACGACCTGTCTCGCGTTCCAACCAAAAATCGGCTTCGTGTTCCAACGAAAACCATTTCACCTCGCGCCCGGCACGCTTCATGGCGCGGCAGAACACGTCGTCTGAATTCAAAACCTGCACGCCATCGCCACGGAAAATCTTGGCTTTGGTATGCGCGTAGTCGAGCAAATCGTCGTAGCGGTCGAGATGGTCTTCGGAAATGTTCAGCACCGTCGCCGCAGTCGGGCGCAGGCTTTCGGTGTTTTCCAGTTGGAAGCTGGAAAGCTCCAACACCCACACATCCGCCTTTTTGCCTTCGCGCTGCAATTCCGCCTCCAAAACCGGCGTACCGATATTGCCCGCGATAACGGCATCCAGCCCGCACTTGATGCAGAGATAGCCGACCAGGCTCGTTACCGTGGTTTTGCCGTTGCTGCCGGTAATCGCAATCACCTTGTCGCCGCGGCGGTTCACAATGTCCGCCAGCAATTCAATGTCGCCCAACACGCGCCCGCCGTTTTGCTTGAACGCCTCGATATCCGGCTGACGCTCGCTGATGCCGGGACTGAGTGCCAGAATATCGAAACCGTTGTCCAACGCATCTTTCAGACGACCCGTGTAAAACACCAGCCCGTCAAACATCTTGCCGATTTGCGACACGCGCTCCGGTTTTAACTCCGCATCATAAGCAGCCACCTCCGCGCCGTTTTTGCGCAGATAGGCAATCATGGAAATACCCGTACCGCCGAGTCCGGCGACGAGGATTTTTTTGTTTTGGAAAGTCATTTTGGTTTTGTCCTAAGTTTTTTCAGACGGCCTTTAGAAAAATTCAATATCCTGCCTAATTCAATTTGCGGTAAGCATCGCAACCTAGTTGCAGTCCGTTATCACAAGCCTTACCAAACCACTCTTTGGCGATCTTATAGTTCTGACGAACACCTTGCCCGTTAGCATACATCACGCCTAAATTATATTGGGCTTTTGCATCCCCTTGTTTTGCCGCCTTGCGATACCACTGTTCTGCCTGTGCATCGTCCTGACGGACTCCTCGTCCGTTAGCATACATCAAACCCAAATTAAATTGGGCTTGAGCATCCCCTTGTTCTGCCGCCTTGCGATACCACTGCATCGCCTGTGCATAGTCTTGACGGACTCCTCGTCCGTTGGCATACATCACACCCAAATTGAATCGGGCATCGACATTTCCTTGTTCTGCTGCCTTGCGATACCACTGTACTGCCTGTACAAGGTCTTGACGGACTCCCAGCCCTTTTTCATACATTACGCCCAAATTATATTGGGCTTGTGCAATCCCTTGTTCTGCCGCCTTGCGATACCACTGCACCGCCTGTGCATAGTCCTGACGAACTCCTTGCCCTTTGACATACATCACACCCAAATTAGATTGGGCTTCTGCAATCCCTTGTTCTGCCGCCTTGCCAAACCACTGCACTGCCTGTACATAGTCTTGACGGACTCCTTGCCCGTTGGCATACATCACACCTAAATTAGATTGGGCTTGAGCATACCCTTGTTCTGCCGCCTTGCGATACCATTGCGCTGCCTGTGCATCGTCCTGACGGACTCCCTGTCCGTTGGCATACATCACACCCAAATTATATTGGGCATTGCCCAATCCTTGTTCTGCCGCCTTGCGATACCACTGCACTGCCTGCACAGGGTCTTGACGAACTCCTTCCCCATTGGCGTACATCCAACCCAAATTAAATTGGGCTTGTGCATTTCCTTGCTCCGCAGCTTGAAGCGTTTCCTGAAAATCCGGCACATCATACGCCCAAACTGCCTGCCCTATGCCTAAAGCCAGCAAGGCAAGCATCATGTTTTTCAATAAGGTG
>NZ_KV821486.1:15263-15672 GCF_001815675.1 Neisseria sp. HMSC065D04 | reverse complement strand
ATGTTTTTCAATAAGGTGTTCATCTCAAAATCCTGTTTTTATTCAGAAGGTTTTTGGGTTTGTATATGTATTTCAGACGACCTTGGGATAAAGATTCAATATCCTGCCTGATTCAATTCTCGGTAAGCATCGCAACCTAGCTGTATTCCATTATCACAAGCCTTACCAAACCACTCTTTGGCGATCTTATAGTTCTAACGAACACCTTGCCCATTGTCGTACATCACACCCAAATTATATTGGGCTTCCGCAATCCCTTGTTCTGCAGCCTTACGATACCACTGCTCTGCCTGTACAAGGTTTTGAAGGACTCCTTTCCCATTGGCATACATCCCACCCAAATTATATTGGGCTTTGGCATGCCCTTGTCCCGCCGCCTTGCGATACCACTGCACTGCCTGTGCATCGT
>NZ_KV821486.1:11598-15163 GCF_001815675.1 Neisseria sp. HMSC065D04 | reverse complement strand
GTTGGCATACATCACACCCAAATTATATTGGGCTTTAGCATATCCTTGTTCTGCAGCCTTGCCAAACCACTGCACCGCCTGTGCATCGTCTTGACGGACTCCCTGTCCGTTGATATACGCCACACCCAAATTATATTGGGCTTTAGCATGCCCTTGTTCTGCAGCCTTGCGATACCACTGCACTGCCTGTGCATCGTCTTGACGGACTCCTTGCCCATTGTCGTACATCACACCCAAATTATATTGGGCAGCTGCAAATCCTTGTTCTGCAGCTTGAAGCGTTTTCTTAAAATCCGGCACATTATCAGCCCAAGCTGCTTGCCCTATGCCCAAAGCCAGCAAAGCAACCATCATTTTTTTCAATACGGTGTTCATCTCAAAATCCTTTTTTATTTAGAATGTTTTTGGGTTTGTCTATGTACTTCAGACGACCTTTGGGAAAGGTTTCATTATCCTACTTAATCCAATGTACGGTAAGCGTCACAACTTTGCTGATCTCCATTGGTACAAGCCTTGCCAAGCCATTCTTTGGCAATTGTATAATTTTGGGGGACGCCTCGACCAAACGCGTACATAAGCGCCAAATTATGTTGGGCATAGGCATCCCCTTGTTCCGCAGCCTTGCGAAACCACCCCGCTGCCTGTGCATAGTCTTGGCGGACGCCTCGTCCTGTTTCATACATCAAACCTAAATTAAATTGGGCGGTAGCCGTCCCTTGTTCCGCTGCTTTGAGAAACCATTCTACTGCCCGTGCATAGTCTTGACGAACACCTTGTCCTTTTTCATACATTACACCCAAATTATTTTGGGCCGGAGCATACCCTTGTTTTGCCGACTTGTGATACCACTCCATTGCCTGTAAGTAATCTTGACGGACTCCTTGCCCATTGGCATACATTGCACCCAAATTATTTTGAGCAGAGGGATGCCCTTGTTCCGCAGCCTTGCGATACCATTCTGCCGCCTGTGCGTAGTCTTGATGATTACTGGAATCGTTGGCATACAGCAATCCCAAATTATATTGGGCTGCGGCAGCCCCTTGTTCTGCCGCCTTACGATACCACTTCATTGCCTGTGTATAGTCTTGATGGACACCCAGCCCTTTTTCATACATTACACCCAAATTATTTTGAGCTTTCACATTTCCCCGTTCCGCCGCTTGAAGGGTTCCCCTAAAATCAGGAATATCATCCGCCCAAGCTGCCTGCCCCATGCCCAAAGACAGCAAGGCAAGCATCATGTTTTTCAATAAGGTGTTCATCTCAAAATCCTTTTTTATTCAGAATGTTTTTGGGTTTATCTATGTGTTTCAGACGACCTTTGAGAAAGGTTTAATGTCCTTCGTTATTCAACTGTCGGTAGTCATTGCAACCATCTTGTAATCCATTATCACAGGCCTTCTTGTACCACTCTTTGGCAACTTTTCGATTTTCGGATACACCTTGTCCTTCTTCATACATCAAACCCAAATTATATTGAGCTTCTCCAATCCCCTGCTCTGCTGCCTTACGATACCATCGCACCGCCTCTGCATTATTCTGACGAACACCTTGCCCTTGTGCATACATGAAACCCAAATTATGTTGAGCTCCTGCATATTCCTGTTCCGCTGCTTTGCGATACCACTGCACCGCCTTTGCATAATCTTGGCGTACTCCTCGCCCTTCGTCATACATGGAACCTAAATGATGTTGAGCTTCTGCCAATCCCTGTTCCGCTGCCTTACGATACCACTGTACTGCCTTTGCATAGTTTTGGCGCACGCCTTGCCCCTGCTCATACATCACACCCAAATTATTTTGAGCCGTTGAATCCCCTTGTTCCGCTGCCTTACGATACCATCGCATCGCCACCGCATAGTCTTGGCGCACGCCTTGCCCTTTATCATACAGCACACCCAAATTATTTTGAGCGTCTACATCCCCTTGCTCTGCTGCCTTGCGATACCATTGCGCCGCCTTTGCATAGTCTTGGTGAAAGCCTCGCCCTTCGGCATACATCACACCCATATTATATTGGGCATCTGCAAGCCCTTGTTCTGCCGCTTTACGATACCATCTCACTGCCTCTGCATAGTCTTGATGAACGCCTTTCCCTTGTTCATACATCACACCCACATTATATTGGGCATCTACAAGGCCTTGTTCTGCCGCTTTGCGATACCACCGTGCTGCCTCTGCATAATCTTGACGAACACCTTCCCCATGTTCATACATCACACCTAAAGAAAATTGAAGCTCCGCATCGCCAGCTTCCGCCATTCGCAGCATTTCCTTTTGCGCCACCTCTCCTACATTCAGCGTATCATCCGCCCATGCTGCTTGCCCTATGCACAAAGCCAGCAAAGCAACCATCATTTTTTTCAATAATGTTTTCATTTCAAAATCCTATTTTTATCCAGAATATTTTTGGGTTTGTCTATGTATTTCAGACGACCTTTGGGAAAGGTTTAATGTCCTTCGTTATTCAACTTTCGGTAGTCATTGCAACCATCTTGGAATCCATTATCACAGGCCTTCTTGTGCCATTCTTTGGCAACTTTTCGATTTTTGGGGACGCCTTGCCCTTCTTCATACATCTCACCCAACCTATTTTGAGCCGGTGAGAACCCCTGTTCTGCTGCCTTGAGATACCATTGCAACGCCTCTGGATAGTTTTGGTGTACGCCTTTTCCTTCATAATACATCTCACCTAAATTATGTTGGGCTGGCGAGAACCCGTCTTCTGCTGCCTTACGATACCACCGCAACGCTTCTGGATAATCTTGGCGAACACCTTGCCCTTCACTATACGCCACGCCCAAATTATTTTGGGCAACTACATACCCCCGTTCTGCTGCCTTGCGATACCACCGCACTGCCTCTGCAGAGTCTTGGCGAACGCCCTGTCCTTCGTCATACAGCGCGCCCAAATTATTTTGAGCGTCTACATCGCCCTGTTCCGCTGCCTTGCGATACCATTGCGCTGCCTCTTCATAGTTTTGACGGACGCCCCGTCCATTGGCATACATCACACCCAAATGATACTGGGCATTTGCATCTCCCTGCACTGCAGCCTTGCTATACCATCGCGCCGCCTCTTCATAATTTTGACGGACGCCTTGTCCTTGTTCATACATCAACCCCAGATTTTTTTGAGCATTTACGCTCCCCTGCTCTGCTGCTTTCTGAAGCCACTCCGTTGCTTCTACGTAGTTTTTAAGAACACCATACATCATGCCCAGATTATTTTGGGCTGGGAGATACCCTTTATCTGCTGCAGAGCGGCACCATTCCATTGCCTTTTCATGGTCTTGATTAACACCTTGTCCTACGTAATACATCATACACAAATTATATTGGGCTTCTGCCTGTCCCTGTTCTGCCGCTTTGCGATACCATCGCACCGCCTCTTGATCACTCTGACGAACGCCTATCCCTCTCAAATACATCGAACCCAAAACAACTTGAACATCTGCCTCTCCCGCTTCCGCCCTTTGCACTATTTTCTTTAAATTCGGTACATCATCCGCCCAAGCTGCTTGCCCTATACCCAAAGCCAGCAAAGCAACCATCATTTTTTTCA
>NZ_KV821486.1:7611-11498 GCF_001815675.1 Neisseria sp. HMSC065D04 | reverse complement strand
CCAAAGCCAGCAAAGCAACCATCATTTTTTTCAACCATGTGTTCATGTCAAACTTCCCTGATGTATGTTTCATAAAAAATCACGGCATTTTCAGACGACGGTCGAGGTCGTCTGAAAATGCCGTGATTCTATCCTTACTGTATTTAAAATGCTATTTTGCTACTTTACCTGACTGTTACCGGCAGAAATATCGTATTGGGATTCTCCGCCATTGATTGAGTGCAACGGCTGCAACTTTACAGCAGCAGCCCTTTTATCAAACAGGGAAAACGGGAAGGGGTTCGTCTTTTTCAGACGACCTCAAGCCGGGAAGGTTGGGAAATAACCGTCCACGCCGTATTGCTTTAAGACGTTTTTCAGCTCGGGAATGCGGATTGCGGGATCGACTGCCATCGGCGGCATGGGCGGTTCTACGCCTTCTTCGTTTTGGTTGCGCATCCAGTCCGCCATCGCAAAAATGCGGATAAGGACGGGCTCTGCGAGGTCTTTGCCGATTTCCAATTCGTTCATGGCTTGGGCGAAGCAGGCGACCCATTCGTCGCGTACTTGCATATTCACGGCAAAGGGCATGTGCCGCGCGCGCAGCATGGGATGGCCGTATTTCTGCTCGAACAAGGGCGGGCCGCCGAGCCAGCCGCTGAAAAATTCGTAGAGTTTTTCGCGAATCAGCGTCATGTCTTCGCCGTGCATCTGGCGCAAGGCGCGGTATTGCGGCTCGAGTTCCATCAAGTCGTAAAAGCGGTCGGTCAGGTTGCGGACGCCTGCCGCGCCGCCGAATGCGTGATACATAGTGTTCTTTCTTTAAAGGTCGTCTGAAACGGGGATTTTATAGTGGCTTTAACTTTAAACCGGGACGGCGTTACCTCGCCTTAGCTCAAAGAGAACGATTCTCTAAGGTGCTGAAGCACCAAGTGAATCGGTTCCGTACTATCTGTACTGTCTGCGGCTTCGTCGTCTTGTCCTGATTTAAATTTAATCCACTATAATAGACTGAGCCGATTGTGTCATATGGGATAAATAGAGGTCTTCTGAAAACCTGTTCCGTTTTCAGACGACCTTTGTTTTTTTTGCGGCGGAGGACCAATTTTAAGCTGCCGGAGAGCGGCAATCGAAAATCAACTTACCCGCGCTATTCCCATACGTTCGCCCGCTCGACCTCTTTCCACGCGTCGAGAATCAGGCTGCCGTCGTTGTCTTTCAAGAGCGTCGCATCGGAAAGCATACGTCGCCAAGTGCGGGCGTTTTTCAGGCCGTGCATCAGCCCGAGGCTGTGGCGGACAATGTGGCGCAAGATTGTGCCGCGTCCGGCTTGGATTTGGGTTTGGCTGTATGTGTAGAGGCGCTGCACCAAATCGGCGTATTCAATCGGGCTGCGGGTATCGCCGTAAAACAGCCTGTCCCATTCGTGCATGATCATCGGGTTGTGATACGCCTCGCGTCCGACCATTACGCCGTCAACGTGTTGCAGGTGTCCGGCGATTGCTTCGTTGGTGGTGATGCCGCCGTTGATGATGATTTCCAGCTCGGGAAACTCTTGCTTGAGGCGGTAAACATAATCGTATTTCAACGGCGGAACGTCGCGGTTTTCTTTGGGGGAGAGTCCGTCCAGCCATGCGTTGCGGGCGTGGACGATGAAGGTTTTGCAGGCGGTTTTGTCGCGCAGCGTGCCGACGAAATCGGCAACGGTTTGGTATTCAGTCTGCCTGTCGACGCCGATGCGGTGTTTGACGGTAACGGGGATGCCTACTGCGTCCTGCATGGCGTTGAGGCAGTCGGCAACCAGCATGACTTCGTTCATCAGACACGCGCCGAACGAGCCTTTCTGCACGCGCGGGCTGGGGCAACCGCAGTTGAGGTTGACCTCGTTGTAGCCGTATTCTTCGGCGGCTTTGGCTGCTTTCGCCAAATCGGACGGGTCGCTGCCGCCCAGTTGCAGGGCGACGGGCTGCTCGCCTTCGTTGAACATCAAAAAGCGGTCTTTGTCGCCATAGACGATGGCGCCGGAATTGACCATTTCGCTGTAAAGCCATGTGTTGCGGGTAATCTGGCGGGCGAGGTAGCGGTAGTGGCGGTCCGTCCAGTCGAGCATGGGGGCAACGGAAAGGCGGCGGGGAGGGAGGGAGGCTTGAGTCATGTGTTTCATGTATCTGATTATTTTGAGGCGGCATTATATCAGACGGACTGTGTCGAAAATCGGCGCGGGGGTCGTCTGAAACGGCAAAACCTGCTTTTGAAGCAGGTTTTGTATGCTCAAAGGCAGATTATTCGGCACAATCTTTCAGCGTATCTTTATAAGTATAAAGGTACGACGCGCCGACAAACGATGCGCCGCCGAAGACATTGCCTAAAAACACGGGAATCATGTTGAAGAAAAACTGCCCCCATGTGATGTCTGCGCCCGCCAAAATACCGGCGGGGATGACGAACATATTGGCGACAAGGTGTTGGAAACCGTTTAACACGAAAATCATCACGGGAAACCAAATCGCCAACATCCGCCCTGCCGTATGCTTGGCGGCAAAGTGCAGCCACGCGCCCATACACACCATCCAGTTACACGCGACCGCCGAGACGAAAGCCCTGCCGAAATCCATATGGACTTTGGCTTCCGCCACCGCAATCGTTTTTTCTGCCACGCTGCCTTCGGTCATGCCGACATAGTGTCCGAGGAAAAACGCCATCGCCAGCGTTCCCGCCAAATTGCCCAGACAAACGACAACCCAGTTGCGCAGCAGCATTTTTGTGGAAATCCGCCCCGCCAAACGCCCCAAAGACATAATCATCATATTGCTCGTTACCAGCTCGCCGCCGCCGAGCAGGATGCAGATCAGGGCGATGGGGAACATTGCCGCGCCGAGCAAAGTCGCCAAGCCGCCCCATTCGTGCGGAATGCCGCTGACCACTTTCAAATAAGCCAGATAACCGAAGCCGATGTATCCGCCTGCCAAAACGCTCAAAACCGCCAGCGTGGAAACGCTGGATTGTGCCTTGACACAGCTTTTATCGAGGACGACCTGTAAAATTTCCTGTGGGTATAAATCGCGCGAAGCCATGATTTTCCTTAAAGTGGATTGAGGTGGGAACGCCGCTTTTGAAAGACGGCAAAACTGTCGCGGTAGGGCAGTGTCGGGGGATGCCGGTGTACGGTCTTATCGGATAAAAAACAATAGTGTATTAAACCTAAAATGCGGTCGCGCCGCCTTGCTTTGGCTCAAAAGAAAGATTATTACATCCAGCGGACAGGTCAGTTTGCGAAGCGGCGGCTTCAAACAAAAGGTCGTCTGAAAACCCTGATGTTTTCAGACGACCTTTTCATCTCGACAAATACGGCATAATCCGACTGCCGCTCAATCAATCCGTATGTATTCCACCGACAAAATTTCAATCTCTTCGCGCCCTTCCGGTGTGTTCAAGACGACTTCGTCCCCTTCCCTCGCTTTAATCAGACAACGCGCCAACGGGGAAATCCAAGAAATTTTGTTTTGCGCGGTATCGATTTCATCGACGCCGACGATTTTGACGGTTTGCTCGCGCCCGTCGCCGCGTAATAATCCGACGGTTGCACTGAAAAACACTTGGTCGGTCGCTTCGCGCAATTCGGGATCAACGACGACGGCGGCTTCCAAACGCTTGGTCAGGAAACGGATGCGGCGGTCGATTTCGCGCATACGGCGTTTGCCGTAAAGATAGTCGCCGTTTTCGCTGCGGTCGCCGTTGCTTGCCGCCCAGTTGACGATTTGGACGATTTCGGGACGTTCTTTATTGACCAGTTGATACAGCTCGTCTTTCAATGCCTGCCAACCGACGGGCGTGATGTAGTTTTTGGTTTCGGTACTCATAATCTTGCCGTTAAAAATAATATAGTGGATTAAATTTAAATCAGGACA
>NZ_KV821486.1:0-7511 GCF_001815675.1 Neisseria sp. HMSC065D04 | reverse complement strand
GAGAATCGTTCTCTTTGAGCTAAGGCGAGGTAACACCGTACTGGTTTAAAGTTAATCCACTATACAAAGGTCGTCTGAAACATGACCCCGTTTCAGACGACCTTTTGCTTTAATCGTTCAAACCGGTTTTATTCTTCGTCACCCGTATCGCTGATGCTGATGCTGTGTTCCATCCTGCTCGGGTGGACTTTCAAGCCGCCGCAGCCGGATTTCTCGGCGGACAGGCGGTCGAGGTAGGCCTGGTCGATGTCGCCGGTTTGATAGATGCCGTTGAAACAGGACGAATCGAAGGATTCGATTTTCGGATTGAGTGCTTTGACGACGGCTTCCAAATCGCTCAAATTTTGGAAAACGATGCCGTCCGCGCCGATTTCGGCGGCAATTTCCGCTGCGCTGCGCCCGTTAGCAATCAATTCTTCGCGCGTGGGCATATCGATGCCGTACACATTGGGATAGCGTACTTCGGGAGCGGCGGAGGCGATATAGACTTTGCGCGCGCCTGCTGCGCGTACCATTTCGACGATTTCGCGGCTGGTCGTCCCGCGCACGATGGAATCGTCCACCAGCAATACGCTTTTTCCTTCAAACTCGGTTTCCATCGGGCTGAGTTTCTGGCGCACGGATTTTTTGCGCGTCGCCTGACCGGGCATGATAAAGGTGCGGCCAATATAGCGGTTTTTAATCAAACCTTCGCGGTAAGGTTTTTTGAGGTGGACGGCAAGTTCCATCGCGCTGGGGCGGCTGGTGTCGGGAATGGGCATCACGACGTCGATGTCGTCCACGGGCAGCTCACGTTTGATTTTTTCCGCTAAGGACACGCCCATGTCCAAACGCGATTGGTAAACCGATACGCCGTCGATCACGGAGTCGGGACGGGCAAAATAGACGTATTCGAAGAGGCAGGGACTGAGTTTGGCGCGGTCGCTGCATTGACGGGCAAGCAGTGTGCCGTCAAAACCTACGAATACTGCTTCGCCCGGCTGGATATCGCGTTCCAAATCGTAGGCAAGCGCATTGAAGGCAACGGATTCTGAGGCGACGGCATAGGATTTTCTGCCTGCCTTGTCGGTTTGCGAACCCAACACCAGCGGGCGGATGCCGTAAGGATCGCGGAAGGCGAGCATGCCGTAGCCCGCAATCATGGCAACCACGCCGTATGCGCCGCGCACCAGGCGGTGGACTTCGGCAACGGCGTTGAAAATATTGTCGATATTGAGCCGGTGGGGATTGGCGTTTTTAGAGACTTCGCGGCGCAATTCGTGCGCGAATACGTTGAGCAAAACTTCGGAATCGGAGCTGGTGTTGACGTGGCGCAGGTGTTTGTTGCACACGTTTTCATACAGTTCGGCGGTATTGGTGAGGTTGCCGTTGTGTGCCAACACGATGCCGAAAGGCGAGCTGACGTAGAAAGGTTGCGCCTCCGCGCTGCTGCCCGCGTTGCCCGCCGTAGGATAACGGACATGGGCGATGCCCGCGTTGCCGATCAAATCGCGCATATTGCGTGTGCGGAACACTTCGCGCACCATGCCTTTGCCTTTGTGCATATGGAACGTGCTGCCTTCCGCCGTCACAATGCCCGCCGCATCCTGCCCCCTGTGCTGCAACATCTGCAAACCGTCGTACAGAAGCTGGTTTACCGGCTCATGGCTGACCAAACCTAATACACCGCACATATCGTCTTCTCCGAATTCGAGGTTAACTTGGAAAACAGAATTATAGAATAAATCGGACAACGTTGCCCAAATTGTTGACAATCATTCGCCCATTCAGTTTGAAATCAGATACCGACCATGACTGATTGATGAATCAGTCCGACAATACGAAGCATCGAAAATTAAATCCAACTTCACTATAAATGCTTCTATTTCACCGCCTCATCATCAATCCACCCACGCCTCTATCGGAGATTCAGACTATCAGAAGCGCGTTCGGCAAATATAGCTGCCGAACTTTTAACTCATGAAAAACCGGTTTCAGACGACCTTCGATGCAATCGGGGTCGTCTGAAACCGGTGGATTTACGATTCCGCCTTATCTTCCGCCTTTTCCTTCTGACCGGGCAGGTAAGGCATGATGACTTCAGACAATGATTGGAAATAAGGAATGCTGTACGAGCTTTGCCAATCTTCCGTTTCCGGCAAATCGGTGTGGGCGCAGACCATGACCGCCAAAGTCACCAGCAACACGCCTTTGGCTGCGCCGAACACGCCGCCCAATACTCTGTTGACGCTGCCCAATCCCATCGATGATGCTGCGTTGGTCAGTATGGTGCGTAAAAACTGCTGTAAAAAACGCGCCAAAAAGAAAATCACGACAAACGAAATGGCAACGCCCAAGGCGCGCGGTTGAATCGATTTAAACGCCACTTCCGAAAACGGCACGGCAAACGTTTTAGCCAACAAAAAGGAAATCACCCACGCAAACAGCGAACCCGCTTCGGCAATGACGCCGCGTATCATCGACATCACGATACACGCCGCGATCACGCCGAAGGCGAGTATGTCGGCTAACGGAATATCATTCATTGGTTACCTGTCCGGCAATGCCGTGTACGCGCAGTTTGTTCAAGTCGCGTTCGGCGTCGTAGGCGTTTTTGTATGCGCCTGATTTGACACGGTAAACCTTGCCTTTATCCGTCATCACTTCGGTAATGGTTGAGTCGATACCTGCCGCTTTCATTTTGCGTTGCAGGCTCAAGGCACGTTCTTTTTCAGCATAACCTGCCTGAATGGCGGCTTTTTTACCTGATTTGACTTCGGCGGTTTTGGTTTTTGCCTTTTCAGACGACCTTTCGGCAGTAGCGGTAGCGGTTTTCTCTGCCTTGGCCGTCTGCTCGGTTTTGGCTTTGGCAACTTTCGCTTCGGCTTCCCTTACCGCGGAAGCTTTTTTGCCGGCTGTTTCGATTTTTTCGTATTTGGAAGCATCTACCCGAATTCTTTCTTTAGGTTCGGATGCGGATGCTGTGACAGCTTCTTTGGCTTTTTCCGCTGCTGCTTTGTGTTTCGCCGCCGCTTCTTCTTTGGCTTTTAATGCCTTACGTTCGGCAACGGCTTTCTCGGCTTTTTCCAACTGTGCCAGCTTGTTGCGCTCGGCTGCGGCGGCACGTTCCGCCTTCTCGGCTTTGGCAGCTTGAAGGGCGCGTTTACGCGCTGCGGCATTGGCTTCGCGTTCCGCTGCTTCTTGGGCTTGAAGCTGCTGCGCTTTACGCTGCTCTTCACGGTTACGGCGGCGCTCTTCCGCGCGTCGCTCGGCTGCTTCGCGTTTGGCGGCTTCGGCTTTTTGGATTTTCTCGGATTCTTCCAAACCTTTGATGTCGCTGTCTGACAGCGTATCGTTAATCAGCACCAAAGGCGGACCTACATCTTCGGGCGCTGCCGGCGGTGCATCAGGTTGCGGCTCGGCTTGCGCATGCGCATTTTGCTCCGGCGCGGCGGTTTCCTGCGGTTTGTCCGCTACTTCGGCATCGGCATTTTTGGCCGCTTCCGCCGCTGCTTCCAAATCTTCTTTGGTAGAAGGCTCCAACACGGTCGCATCCGCCAGGTTGGCAGGTTCTGTGTTGGCGTTGTTTTGTTGGATGGTTGTAGTTTGGGCGTTTTCTTCTGGCTTGTTTTCCGGTCCGGTTGACAGGGCGACGCCCAATAAAACGGTCGATGCCGCCACCAACCCCGATGCCATAACCAAGCGGCGGCGGTTGCGGCGTTTGAGCTGTTCGTAACCGGTCAGAACTTCATTTTGCTTATTGTCAGACATGGAGATTTCCTTTTACAACGCCGCCATCACGTCGGCAACGGTATGAAATGAGCCGAAAACAACGATTCTATCATTTTCGCCCGCCTTAGCCAAAGCTGCGCGGTACGCCTCGCGAACGGAGGTAAAAGTTTGTATATTTTCGATATTTTGTGCTTCCAGTTTCGCCTGCAAGGCTTCCGCCGTCATGCCGCGCGGCACGTCCAAAGGCGCGATATACCACTCGTCAAACTGGTCTTTAACGATTTCCAACACGCCGTCTATGTCTTTATCGGACAGCATGCTGAACACGGCGGTGCGTTTTTGCGCAAACGCCAAATTAATCAGGCTGCGGCGCAGTGCGCGGGCGGCGTGGGGATTGTGTCCGACATCCAAAACGGTCAGCGGGCGGCCGGGCAGGACTTGGAAGCGTCCGGGGTTTTCAACCAGCAGCAATCCGCGCTTGATGGCGCCGATGTCCACCGGCAATTTTTCGTTCAAACATTCCAACACGGTCAACGCGCAGGCGGCGTTGGAAAGCTGGTATGCGCCGCGCAATGCGGGGAACGGCAGGGAATTGCGGTTGCGCGCGGGGTCGTCTGAATGTTGCGGATGGAAGCGGTAGTTCCATTGGATGTTTTCCAATGAGGCGAAATCGAAATCGCGCTGCACCATCAGCAGTTTCGCGCCTATGGCTTCGGCGTGTGCGACCAACGATTCGGGCGCAGGGTTTTGCCCACAGATTGCGGGTTTGCCGCTGCGGAACACGCCTGCTTTTTCAAAACCGACCTGTTCGACCGTATCGCCCAAAAACGCCTGATGGTCCAAATCCACGCTGGTAACCACCGCGCAATCGCAGTCAAACACATTGACCGCGTCCAAACGTCCGCCCAAGCCGACTTCCAATATCATCACATCGACTTGTTCGCGTATGAAGATATCGACCGCCGCCAAGGCATTGAATTCAAAATAAGTCAGCGATATTTCGCCGCGCGCCGCTTCGATGCGCTCGAAAGAAGCGGTGATGAGGTCGTCTGAAACCGGCTCGGCGTTGACGGCGATGCGTTCGTTGTAACGCAATAAATGCGGGCTGGTCAGCGTACCGACTTTGAAGCCTGCCTGTTTGTAAATCTGCGTCAGGTAGGCGCAGACCGAACCTTTCCCGTTTGTTCCCGCGACAACGACGACGGGGCATTGCGGCTCAAGCTTCATGCGTTTTTTCACTTCGCCCGTGCGTTCCAAGCCCATGTCGATTAAGCCGCCGCTGTGGGCGGTTTCCAAATGCGAGAGCCAGTCTTGTAATGTTTTCATGTGTGTTTCGTTTTTCAAAAGGTCGTCTGAAACCGTCGTTTCGGAATAATTGGACGGCTTCGGCTGCTTGTGCGGACTGTTTTTATATTGGGTTTAATTTGACGAGAACAAGGCGGAAAACCGCTTTACCGAATTAAAGCGGATGCCCGGCATCCTGAGCCTGACACCAGCGCGCCCAAACTTTCAGACGACGGTAAGATTCCTTATCCGCCATATCGGGCGTAACACATTGCCGTATCGTTTTGCCGTCGGCGTTCCACTGCAAAAACAAAGCGTAAGGAGTCAGCATGGTCGCACCGTCCAACACCGCGCCCTGCCCTTCTCCGTCTCCGCAAAATACACAAGCGCGCGCATGGCGGTCGATGGCGATTTTCTTTACCGCACCCGCCGTCCGCAAATTCACCACGCGCCAAGCGTGGACAAAACTGCCCGCCAACGCCGCCAGCCCGAACCATATCATCCAACCGTAAAACCATATCAGGCACACGGCCACTGCGGACAAATGCAACAAGACGGACAAGGCTTTTAAAGAACGGGACGGCTTCAAGGTCGTCTGAAAAGCGCGCATCGCCCTACATCATATTGTCGAACACGGGCGTAATGCTCAATTCCGCCTCTTCCATGTCCAAAACCATATCGTGGATTTCGGTATCGAAAAATTCCCAAAACGCCTTCAGGCTCATGTCTTGCGGCCACTTGCTTTTATCGATGTCCCAGCCTGCCAACTCCGCCTCGAAAATCTGTTGGTAGCGTTCGTCAAAATAGGCAATCACGGCTTCCGGCTCGTCAAACTGCGGCACGAGGAATACGGAGCAGTTGGCACGGATTTGCTCGATGGTCAGGTCGGGCATATTTTCATCGGCGGATTTCAGCCATTCCAAAAAACGGGCGGTCGGCTTAAGCACGACGGCGGTACGGTCAACAAAATACATGGTTTTCCTTTAAAACGGCAAAATCGGAAATGACCTCTTTGCCGTCTATATCTATCAGTTGCATTCGCCAAAGGTCGTCTGAAAGCCTCAATCTGTCTTTCAGACGACCTTTTGACAAGCTGTTAATGCGTCATCACTTGCTGCAAGAACTGTTTGGCGCGTTCGTGTTTCGGATTGGTAAAAAACTCTTCAGGCGTTTCGTTTTCCAAAATCTGCCCTTTATCCACAAAAATAATGCGGTCGGCCACTTCGCGCGCAAAGCCCATTTCATGTGTAACACACATCATGGTCATGCCGCTTTCCGCCAAGTCCTGCATCACTTTCAACACCTCGCCGACCATTTCCGGGTCGAGCGCGGAAGTCGGTTCGTCAAACAACATCACGCGCGGCTCCATCGCCAGCCCGCGCGCAATCGCCACGCGCTGCTGCTGACCGCCGGAAAGCTGGCTGGGGAATGCATCTTTTTTATGCGCCAAACCCACGCGTTCCAACAGCTCCATCGCCTTTTCCTCAGCCTGTTCGCGGCTTTGTTTTTTCACCTTCATCGGCGACAGGATGATGTTTTCCAATACGGTCAGATGCGGATACAGATTGAAGCCTTGGAACACAAAACCCACTTCCTCACGCACCTTGTTCAAATCCGTCTGCGGATCGGCAACATTGATACCGTCCACCCAAATCTCGCCGCTCTCAATGCTTTCAAGCTGGTTGACGGTACGGATGAGCGTCGATTTGCCGCTACCCGAAGGTCCGCAAACCACCACCACTTCACCCTGCTTCACTTCCAGATTGACGCCGTTGATGACGTGCAGGTCTTTGAAATGTTTATGTACGTTCTTGAATTTGATCACTTGGATATCGCCTATTTTATTTCAATGATTTTTTCAAGTTATCAACTGCTTTTTCAGCGTCGCCGTTATAAACAACATGAAACAATGAATCAAAGTTCCAATATTGATAACTTGTCGGTTTACATGAAGCATATAAATCTTTAAATAAAGCCAAATCAGAACTGTTCAGTTTGAATTTTACATCAGCTCCACCGACATCTCCTGTAATTTGATAACCAGTTTGTATATCAACAGCAGCTACCTGTTCACAAATATCAGTACGATAGGCATTGTCGCACGAACCGACCCCGCATTGTTGCAAACTATCAAAACTTTCTAAAATTAATATCTTAGATTTTTTAGCACTGTTGAACTGTTGAATAAACTGAGTTTGTTCACTTTCGTCAGCATAGCTATTAGAAGATACACTCAACAGAACAAAACCACCTATCAGACACCATAATTTTTTCATATATTTCTATACCTTTTTTTGTCTCTTACTCGGAATATATTTTATATCAACAAGCAAACAATACTATTTTCTTTTTTAAATTAAATTTTAATTTATCAAATCAAGATAATTTTTAGGTTTGTTCGGAATATTAGGAGATAGCAAAATCCTTTCTTTCAAACATTTTCAACTTCACAGAAATAATAGTTTTATAGTCAATTAAAATAAAAATAGGACAGTAGCGCATCGTCAAATCGGGCG
>NZ_KV821485.1:0-421 GCF_001815675.1 Neisseria sp. HMSC065D04 | reverse complement strand
CGAAAAAAATAGTCTATGTCTCCAAATATGGTGCAGTAGCTACTAATGAAAAAACAGGTATTTCGAGCGGGGCTTTAAATAAAGATTCTATTGAGGAGGCTAAACATGAAGCAATTAAAGCGTGTGAGCAGGGCGGGAGAAATGCCCCGTGTAAAGTTGCCATTTGGGCAGGTAATGCCTGTTTAGCAGCGGCAACGGGCAAAGAAGGCAAGAAATTCAGAGTATTTTATACAGCTAGGGAAAAACCAGGGCAGGCAGAACCCGCAGCATTGAAACAATGTAATAAAGCGGGATTGAAAAACTGTGAAATCACCATTCCTGAAGGTTGTTCTTTTCCTTAATTGTTATTTTTTGATTAAAGGGTCGTCTGAAAACTTTTTCAGACGACCTCCGATATCGTATTAATCCGAAAAAGGATGCC
>NZ_KV821484.1:0-1471 GCF_001815675.1 Neisseria sp. HMSC065D04 | reverse complement strand
CCTCCGATATCGTATTAATCCGAAAAAGGATGCCTTTATGAAAAAACTGTTTTTGATAGTATTTGGACTGATCAGTCTTAATGTAAATGCCGACCCTACCTATGATGCAACCAGAGGGGCGTTGCAAAACAATTCGACATTGTGTGGTTATGGTTATAACCCGAACTGTTCTTCAGGCAGCCGCAGCGCACCGCCTCCTAAAAAAATCATTTACCATGACGTCTTGGTACCTTCTAAATTTGGGGCTTTGGCTGTTAGTGTGAAAGCTGGGCATATTGCCGGTTCGTTGAATCATAACTCTTTAGCCGAAGCAAAAAGAGAAGCAGTCAAACATTGCCAGCAAGGCAGTCGCAATACGCCTTGCAAAGCCATCACATGGGTAAGAAACGGCTGCCTCGCGGCAGCAAAAGGAAAAGTGAAAAACAACCTGTTTATTTTAGCCGATGCGGCAGGTCCGCAAGGAACGGTCGAACAGGAGGCTTTGCAAAAATGCAGTAACAGAGGGGCAACGGAATGCGAAATCATCATGCCCGAAGGCTGCTCCCTGCCTCAATTGCAATAATCAAATTTTATTTAAAAGGTCGTCTGAAAACTATTTTCAGACGACCTTTTCTAAGCCAAGTTAAAGATGAGCTGGGAAAAGGATAAATTTATGAAAAGACTGTTTTTAATCGCATTGGGCTTGGTAAGTTTTAATGTAAATGCCGACCCTACCTATGATGCAACCAGAGGGGCGTTGCAAAACAATTCGACATTGTGTGGTTATGGTTATAACCCGAACTGTTCTTCAGGCAGCCGCAGCACTCCGCCTCCTAAAAAAATCATCTACCACGACGTGAAAGTTCCTTCTAAATTTGGGGCTTTGGCTTTCAGTGAAAAATCAGGTCATATTGGTGGGGCATTAAATCAAAACTCAAAAGCCGAGGCACAAAGTGCAGCCATTAAGCAATGTGAGAAGGGGAGTAGAAATGCACCATGTAAAGCGATCAGTTGGGTTAGAAACGGCTGTATTGCCGCTGCTTCAGGCAAATTGAAAAACCAAACTAAAGTAATTGGAGGTGCGGCAGAACCCGGACTTGCAGAACAGGCTGCTATTACAAACTGCAAAAATGCAGGAATGACTGAATGCAAAGTCTTAATGCCCGAAGGCTGCTCCCTGCCTGAATTGCAATAATCAAATTTTATTTAAAAGGTCGTCTGAAAACTATTTTCAGACGACCTTTTCTAAGCCAAGTTAAAGATGAGCTGGGAGAAAGGATAAATTTATGAAAAAACTGTTTTTAATCGCATTGGGGTTGGTAAGTTTTAATGTTTATGCCAATGGCTGTGGTGGAGAATACCAAGCTGCCACGGGAACCTGCCGTATCATAGACGGAAGCGGTCGGCAAATTTTATACAATGTGCCTCCTCCCCAATCAGGTAACAGCACACCACCTTCGAAAAAAATAGTCTATGTCTCCAAATATGGTGC
>NZ_KV821483.1:3008-10092 GCF_001815675.1 Neisseria sp. HMSC065D04 | reverse complement strand
ACGAATTTGATTTTACCTAAAACCATAAAGCCACCCCCATCCTAACCTTCCCCCGCTGGACGGGGGAAGGAACAAGTTACCGTTGCAGCAAATCGTAGCGTAGGCTTCGCCCACGACCTTCTGCCCAAACATCCGAATCTAATCATCTCTGTTTATTCGTGGGTAGAACCCACGCTACGGCTGCTAAAAATATAGTGGATTAACTTTAAACCAGGACGGCGTTACCTCGCCTAACTTTAAACCAGTACGGCGTTGCCTCGCCTTGCCGTACTATCTGTACTGTATCTGCGGCTTCCGCCTTGTCCTGATTTAAATTTAATCCACTATAAGTGGGGCACAATATAAAAAACAGAGGTCGTCTGAAAACCCGAAATGTGGTTTTCAGACGACCTTTTCTTGCGCTTTATGGTTTACGCGAACCTTATTCGCCGTAATAAGCTTTAGTCAGGATTTCTTCCATGTCGGCGACCAATGCCAGACGCGGGTTGGCGGGGGTACATTGGTCTTCGAAGGACAGCAGTGCCAGTTCTTTGCGGCCGTCGATGAAAGTTTTTTCGTCGATGCCTTGTTCTTTGAACGACATTTTGATGCCGACGTTGACCGCCAGTTCGTGACAGGCGCGGGCGAAGGATTCTACGCCTTCGGCAGGGGTGGCGCACGGCAGACCTAAGGTACGGGCGATTTCCTGATATTTCAGGTCGGCTTTGTAATAGTTGTACTTCGGCCAAGTGGCGGTTTTCTGCGGGCGCGTGCCGTTGTAGCGGATGACGTGCGGCAGCAGGATAGCGTTGGCGCGGCCGTGCGGAACGTGGTATTTGCCGCCGATTTTGTGCGCCATCGAGTGGTTGATGCCGAGGAATGCGTTGGAGAACGCCATGCCTGCGATGGTGGAAGCGTTGTGCATGTGTTCGCGCGCTTCGGGGTCGGACGCGCCGTGTTTGTAGGAGCGTTCGAGGTATTGGAACACGAGCTTGATGGCTTGTAGGGCGAGGCCGTCGGTAAAGTCGTTGGCGAGTACGGAAACGTATGCTTCTACGGCGTGGGTCAGTACGTCCAGACCGGTGTCGGCGGTTACGCCGGCGGGGACGGTCATGGTAAACGCGGGATCAACGATGGCGATGGTCGGGGTCAGCGAGTAGTCGGCGATGGGGTATTTTTTGTCGCCGTCGCTGATGACGGTAAATGGCGTGACTTCGGAGCCGGTGCCCGATGTGGTGGGGATGCCGATGAATTTGGCTTTGCGGCCCAATTCGGGGAAGCGGAAGGCGCGTTTGCGGATGTCCATGAATTTTTGGACGAGGTCTTCAAAATCGACTTGGGGCTGTTCGTAGAAGAGCCACATGGCTTTTGCCGCGTCCATCGGCGAGCCGCCGCCCAGCGCGATGATGGTGTCGGGCTGGAAGCTGCGCATCAGATCCGTGCCTTTATAGACGGTTTGGACGCTGGGATCGGCCTCGACGTCGGTGAAAAGCTGGATGGTTACTTTGTTTTTGCGTTGGTGGAGCTGGTGGGTCACTTTATCGACGAAGCCCAAATCGACCATCGAACGGTCGGTCACAATCATGACTTTTTCGCAGTCTTTCATGTCTTGCAGGTATTGGATGGAATCGCGCTCGAAATAGATTTTGGCGGGTACTTTGAACCATTGCATGTTGTTTCTCCGACGGCCTACTTTTTTGATGTTTAACAGGTTGACTGCGCTGACGTTGCCGCCGACGGAGTTTTTGCCGTAAGAGCCGCAGCCCAAGGTCAGGGACGGCAGGAAGGCGTTGTAAACGTCGCCGATGCCGCCGAAGGTGGAGGGCGAGTTCCAAATCACGCGCAGGGCTTTGACGCGGGTGCCGAAGGTTTTTGCCAATTCTTGATCAGCGGTATGGATGGCGGCGGAGTGTCCCAAGCCGTCGAAAGCGACCATTTGTTCGGCAAACTGCAAGCCTTGTTCGGTGGAATCTGCTTTGAGCATCGCCAGTACGGGCGAGAGTTTCTCGCGGGTCAGCGGCTCGTTGGGGCCGACTTCGCGGCATTCGGCGATGATGATGTTGGTTTTTTCAGGGACTTTAAACCCGGCCTGTTCGGCAATCCACGCCGCCGGTTTGCCCACAACGGCGGAATTGAGTTTCGCGCCGCCGCAGTTGGCGCAGTTTGCCGTAACGCCGAAGATGAAGTCTTCGAGCATGGCTTTTTCTTTTTTGTTGGCGAAGTACACGCCGTAGGATTTGAACTCTTCGACCAACTCTTTATAAATCTCTTTATCGGCGATGACGGCTTGTTCACTGGCGCAGATCATGCCGTTGTCGAACGCTTTGGACATCACGATGTCGTGTGCCGCCTGTTGGATGTTTGCCGTTTTTTCGACATAGGCAGGCACGTTGCCCGCCCCGACGCCGAGCGCGGGTTTGCCGCAGGAATAAGCGGCTTCCACCATCGCATTGCCGCCGGTCGCCAAAATCGTCGCCACGCCCGGATGCTTCATCAGCGCGGAAGTGCCTTCCATAGACGGTTTTTCAATCCACTGGATGCAGTTTTCCGGCGCGCCAGCGGCAATCGCGGCATCGCGCACGATTTGGGCGGCGTGGGCGGAACACTGCTGGGCGGAAGGGTGGAACGAGAAAATAATCGGATTGCGGGTTTTCAGCGCAATCAGGGATTTGAAAATGGTGGTGGAAGTCGGATTGGTGGTCGGCACGATACCGCAGACGACCCCGACCGGATCGGCGATTTCGGTAATGCCGGTTACATCGTCTTCGCTGATGACGCCCACGGTTTTCAAATCGCGCAGGCGGCGCACGACGTTTTCGCAGGCAAACAGGTTTTTGGTCGCCTTATCTTCAAATACACCGCGTCCCGTTTCTTCGACCGCGTGCATGGCGAGTACACCATGTTTGTCCAGCGCGGCAATGGAGGCTTTGGCAACGATATAATCAATCTGCTCCTGATTCAGCTTGCGAAACTCGTCCAACGAGCGCAAACCCTTTTCAACCAAACTGTTGACCTCGGCTACGGCGGGGCTGACGACATTGTCGGCTGATGCGTTCATGGTGTATCTCCTTGATATAAGGTGGCAATAAAGACGATAAATTTTCACTACGATTACTATAAGTAATTTTGTTACATTTCTCTTTGACTTACATCACAAACCATGCATGCTGTTTTCAGACGACCCCTTTCAGGATTTTTCTGTTTTTAATACATTGAAATAAAATCATTTTAACGAGTTTGACAAAAGGGGCCGCCGAGTTTCCCCTTTTGCCATATTGCTATTGTTTTACCCGCTGCAATTCATATGAAAATGAAATTTTTTGAATTTTGTATCGAAATTACAAAACAACCTTTCAAACAAAATTTGCAGGCAAAACGGACAAGGTCGTCTGAAAACCAAATTAAAGTTTTCAGACGACCTTGTCGCATATTCACAAGAGATTGTCGGGAAAACGATAGTTTTTTTCTACAATTTCAGATATTAAACTTATAAAATACAACCATTCTCATTTGTACAATGAACGGAGAAATTGATGTTCCGACCCAATCTGACCGCTGCCGCCGTTGTGGCCGCTTTATCTTCCACTGTATTTGCCGCTGAAACGGTCGAGCTGGATACCGTCCATGTGAAAGGACAGCGTTCGTATAACGCAATTGCCACCGAGAAAAACGGCGATTACAGCTCGTTTGCCGCCACCGTCGGCACAAAAATCCCCGCGTCTTTGCGCGAAATTCCGCAATCCGTCAGCATCATCACCAATCAGCAGGTAAAAGACCGCAACGTCGATACGTTTGACCAATTGGCACGCAAAACGCCGGGCCTGCGCGTGTTGAGCAATGACGACGGGCGTTCGTCGGTTTATGCGCGCGGTTACGAATACAGTGAATACAACATCGACGGCCTGCCTGCGCAGATGCAGAGTATCAACGGCACACTGCCCAACCTGTTCGCCTTCGACCGCGTCGAAGTGATGCGCGGCCCGAGCGGCTTGTTCGACAGCAGTGGCGAGATGGGCGGTATTGTGAATTTGGTGCGCAAACGCCCGACCAAAGAGTTCCAAGGCCATGCGGCGGCGGGGTTCGGTACGCACAAACAATATAAAGCCGAAGCCGACGTTTCAGGTCGTCTGAACGCCGACGGCAGCGTGCGCGCCCGTGTGATGGCGCAAACTTCAGGCGCGTCTCCCCGTCCTGCCGAGAAAAACAACCACCACGAAACCTTCTATGCGGCGGCGGATTGGGACATCAACCCCGACACGACTTTGGGCGTAGGCTATCTCTACCAACAACGCCACCTCGCGCCGTATAACGGCCTGCCCGTCGGCAGCAGCGGCAATTTGCTGTCCCTGCCCAACCACACTTTCGTCGGCGCGGATTGGAACAAATTTAAAATGAACAGCCATGACGTGTTCGCCGATTTGAAACATTATTTTGACGACGGCGGCTACGGCAAAATCGGTATGCGCTATTCCGACCGCGATGCCGACTCCAACTACACCTTCGCCGCCAACAAACTTTCTGCCGACAATAAGGCAAACGTCGTCGGCTTAGGCACGGAAATCAAACAAAAAGCCTTCGCGGTTGACGCAAGCTACAGCCGTCCGTTTGCCTTGGGCAACACCGCAAACGAACTCGTCGTCGGCGCGGACTACAACCGCCTGCGCAGCACCAACGAGCAAGGCCGTGCAGCCGTTGCGCGTAATGTTGCCTTGGGCGATTTCCACTCCGTTCCCTATGTCAACCTGATGCAGAACGCCCGTGCCGGCGCGCGCGGTTACAGCCATACCGTCGCTACCGAAAACCTTGACGAATTCGGCGTTTACGGCAAATCCGTCTTCCATCCGGTCGACAGGCTGTCGCTCATCGGCGGCTGGCGTTTGGGACACTACAAAATCGAAGCGGGCGACGGCGACGAGTTGCACAAAGCCAGCAAAACCAAGTTCACCGGCTACGCAGGCGCAGTTTACGACTTGAACGACAACAACAGCCTCTACGCCAGCTTCTCCCAACTCTACACGCCGCAAACCAGCCTCGGCACTGACGGCAACCTGCTCAAACCGCGCGAAGGCAACCAATTTGAAGTCGGCTACAAAGGCAGCTACATGGACGACCGCCTCAACACCCGCGTCTCCCTCTACCGCCTGAAAGACAAAAACGCCGCCGCACCGCTGAACCCGAACAACCGCAACACCCGTTACGCAGCCTTAGGTAAACGCGTAATGGAAGGCGTTGAGACCGAAATCAGCGGCGCGATTACACCGAAATGGCAAATCCACGCAGGCTACAGCTATCTGCACAGCCAAATCAAAACCGCCGCCAACTCGCGCGACGACGGCATCTTCCTGCTGATGCCCAAACACAGCGCAAACCTGTGGACGACTTATGAAGTTACGCCCAAGCTGACCCTCGGCGGCGGCGTGAACGCGATGAGCAGCATCTCCTCTGCGGCAGGGCTGCGCGCGGGCGGCTACGCCACATTCGACGCCATGGCGGCATACCGCTTCACGCCTAAGCTGAAGCTGCAAATCAACGCCGACAACATCTTCAACCGCCACTACTACGCCCGCGTCGGCAGCGCAAACACCTTCAACATTCCCGGCTCGGAGCGCAGCCTGATGGCAAACCTCCGCTACGACTTCTAAAAACGGGAAAAGCAAAAGGAAAACAAATCACCGCCAAAAACCAGAAGACCAACACATTACGGAAACAGACCGGACAGGCAGGGCACACCACCTGTCCGGTTTTATCATTTCTATAGTGGATTAACTTTAAACCAGGACGGCGTTACCTCGCCTAACTTTAAACCAGTACGGCGTTGCCTCGCCTTGCCGTACTATCTGTACTGTATCTGCGGCTTCCGCCTTGTCCTGATTTAAAGTTAATCCACTATATGTTCATGTTTGACATAGAGAAACAGCAGATATAGCCCAAAGGTCGTCTGAAACATCCGACAACCCGATAACACACACAACACACCCCACCAACACAACCGACAACCCCGCCATGACCTCACGCACCGCACACTGGCAAGCCGCCCGCCTGCTGCAAGCCGAAGAAACCCACATCCGCTCCGAACACACCGGCCGCAACTACCGCATCCAAACCGCCGCCGTCGGCGACCCGCCCCCACAAGGCTATCCCGTCCTCCATATCCTCGACGGCGACGCCTTCTTTCCCGCCGCCCTCAGCATGGCGCAATCCCTGCTCATCAACCCCATGACCCGAAGCCGCGCCGCCTGCCTCATTGTCAGCATCGGCTACCCCAACGGCGAAGTCCGCGACCTGACCCAACGCGCCCTCGACTACACCCCGCCCCTGCCTGAAACCGCCACTGAAGCAGACCGCCGCCAGTACGGACAAGCCGACCGCTTCGCCGCCTTCCTCGACCACGAACTCGCCCCGACCCTTGCCGCCAAATACCCCGTCAACCCCAAAGAACAAGCCCTGTTCGGACACTCCTTCGGCGCATTGTTCGGACTCTATTCCCTCTTCACCGCCCCCGACCGCTTCAAACACAACCTGCTCGCCTCCCCCTCCGTCTGGTGGCACAACCGCCGCGTCCTCGACTTCCTACCGTCCGCCCTTCCCGCCGATACCGCCGTCCGCATCAGCGTCGGCGAACACGAAGGCCGTGGCAACCGCCCCGAACAAATCGGCAGGGAAATGGTCGCCCAAGCCAAACTGCTTGCCGGCACCCTCCAACACCTCGGCGCAGACGCACAATTCACCCTCTACCCCAACGCCAACCACGGCAACACCCCCTTCTACGCCCTCCCCGACCATATCGAATACCTCCGCCAAGCGTGGCAGAAGAAATAAACCGGCAGAAACGACAAGCCGTATTCCAAACAGAGAGGAATACGGCTTGAGTGATGGCGGTTGGGGATTTTCAGACGACCTTGGATTCAATTTTTTATGCAATCAACGCAGGTTTTATTCAATTAAATTGGAAACCCAACCCGTAGCGTGGGCTGCGCCCACGAAATCTGCCACCTAAATAATCTGAATCAGTTATCTTTGTCCGTGTATTCACCTCATGAGCAAAACCCACGCTACTTATTGCCGCAACGACAACTTGTCCCTTCCCCCGTCCGGCGGGGGAAGG
>NZ_KV821483.1:0-2908 GCF_001815675.1 Neisseria sp. HMSC065D04 | reverse complement strand
CCCGTCCGGCGGGGGAAGGTTAGGATGGGGGGTGACTTTTGAGGTTTAGGTAAAGCAAATTCGTGCAAACCGTAGAGCCACCCTCTCCCCAGCCCTCTCCCGCCGGACGGGAGAGGGGGCAGGTTGCGAATAAAAACGAGGTCGTCTGAAAACTCTGAGAGTTGAGTTTTGGAAAAACTCAACTCTCAGAGTTTTCAGACGACCTTTTATTCAATCTCTCCAGATTTGGGATAACCCAAGTAGCGTGGGCTGCACCCACAAAATCCGCTATCTAAAAATCCAAATCAGACAACAGCCAAATGGGCATCCATTTTGACTTTTATCTCGTGGGCAAAACCCACGCTACGGGAGACCTTTGCAAAAATCATCGTCAATCCGGATTTATTCTGTTTGAATCTTTTTTCTAAAAATCTTAGTGATTAACCATCCCAGTAAAAACCACCAAATTGCATTCAGAAAGATAAATACCCAATTGGCTAACGGGCCATTTACATAATTGGAAACGAATAAGGACAAAATGGAAAAGGGAAAGGCTACGACGAAGAGAAGAAAACCTCCCCAGCTCCCCTCTGTACTATCACCCAAAATAACCATTGATGCGATTAGATAGATTAATGCCAGCCAGATACCTAATTTATTTTTAAAGAAAGACATATATCACTTCCTCTTGTTTTCTATAAGTATAAAGCATAAATCAAAACGTTCACCAAATCGGGCGCAGCGTTCCATATGGGTGGACGCTTTCGCGGCATCTCCGGTAAAGGGCTGCAATCGGTTTCTATAGTGGATTAACTTTAAACCAGGACGGCGTTACCTCGCCTTAGCTCAAAGAGAACGATTCTCTAAGGTGCTGAAGCACCAAGTGAATCGGTTCCGTACTATCTGTACTGTATCTGCGGCTTCCGCCTTGTCCTGATTTAAAGTTAATCCACTATATGTTCAGGAAAAGCGATATCTGTCCGACGGCAGGCTGCGCATTACCCGCAAACCCCTGATTGACGGCAAATGGAAAACCTCCGGCACCACCAATCGACAAGCTCGGAAGAAACCCAATCCGTAGCGTGGGCTTTGTCCGCGAACCTGCTGTCCGACAATCCGAATCGGGCGGTTGTCTTTATCTTCATTTCGTGGGCTACGGGTCGTCTGAAAACCAGTTTTCAATTTTCAGACGACCTTCTTGCAACGTCCACCTTGCCTGTGCTCAAACCGTCCTAACGCTCGATGCTGCCGCACAACCGTTCGACGATTTCTGCCGCGCTGCCGGGGCGGCATAGTCCTGCGTTTTGCCCTGCCCAAAATGGAGAAAAGTCGTAGCAGCCTTGTTTTTCGGCGGCGGCTTTCAATGCGCCGGCGGCTGCACCTGCCAAGGGGAACGGGAGCGCTGCGTCATTCATCGGACCAGCTTCGCGTATGAAGCGGTTGTAAAGTCCGCGCGCCGCGCCGCCGCTGAACAAGTTGGTCACCACGGTATCTTCGGGACGGGCGGTTTGGATGGCGGCGCGGTGGGCGGGTTTGGTCAGGGCTTCGTCTGCGAGCAGGAAGGCGGTTCCGACCTGAACTGCGGACGCGCCCAATCCCAACGCGGCGCGGACGGCGGTGGCATCGGAAACGCCGCCTGCGGCTATGACGGGCAGGCGCACGGCCTTGCGGACGGCGGGCAACAGGGCGAACAAGCCGCTTTGACTGTCGGGATTGCGGTTTAAAAACCATCCCCGATGACCGCCCGCTTCCCACGCTTGGGCTATCACGACATCCGCACCGTTTTGTTCCAGCCAAACGGCTTCTTCGACCGTCGTCGCGCTGCTCCACACTTCCGCACCCGTCGCTTTGACGCGCTGCAAGTATTCGGGCGCGGGCAAGCCGAAGTGGAAGCTGACCACAGGCGGGCGGTAACGTTCCACACATGCCAACGCATCGGCATCAAACGGCTGCCGTCCGCCGCCGCTGGGAATGTCGTTTTCCGTCAGCCCGTAAGCTTCGAAATACGGACGCAACACGGCAGACCATGCCTCGTATTGCGCTCGTTCGGCAGACGGCGTGCGGTGGGCGAAAAAGTTGAGGTTGTACGGACGGCCGCCGCCTTCCTGCTTCATCCGTGCCAACGCTTTTTCCAAACCCGCGGTGTCATACATCGCCCCCGCCAACGAACCCAAAGCGCCGGTTTTGCCGACAGCCAAAGTCAGTGCTGTGTCATGTGCAAACGCCATCGGTGCTTGAATCAGCGGATAGCGCAGTGAGGATAAAATGCTGCTCATGTCTGTTTCTCCTTGTAATCTGTTTGGTCAGCCGGCTTGAAATTTCTTCAGTTTAAATACGCGGACTGACCATGTGGAACATGGCTGAATTTTGCCACAAAAAATAGTCGGACATGACTGCAAGGTCGTCTGAAAACAAATCTTAGCGTTTTGTGTCAAGCGGGTGTTTGCGAAACCGAGCATATTGGAAAACCATCCCCTCCCATGCAATCCGATATAGAAAAAGGTCGTCTGAAAACCCTGTTTCGGGTTTTCAGACGACCTTTGCTTTGCCTTCAAACAGGCTTTAGGTCAGGATTACCATTGGTAGCCGACACCTGCGGTCGCGCCGTAGTGGCCGCGCGAGTTACCGGTAGCGGTACCTTTGATGATCCAGTTGCCGCCGTCGGAGATGCTGGAGAAGCCGACTGCGTAGCCGCTTTCACCGCGGTAAACGCCGCCTGCAACCGCCATCATGCTCTTACCCGGCAGGTAGGCTTGCGGCAGACCGGCGACCGCCATGGCTGCTGCGGTACCGGCTTTGGAGTCGCTTTCCACATTGTCGATACGTTGGTTGATTTGGTTGCCCATGTTCACCACGTAATTGCCGATGTTGGTCACGCTTTGGTTAATCGCCTGGTTGGTGTAATACAACTGGCTGCCGTTGATCGCAT
>NZ_KV821482.1:0-310 GCF_001815675.1 Neisseria sp. HMSC065D04 | reverse complement strand
AGTATTGTACCATTTTGTTTTTAATTGACTATAAGTATTCCGGTTTTCAGACGACCGTAAGTAACAATATTGTAGGAATCGCCGAAACGTTACATTTTCTTTCCCTGCCCTTTGCCACGGTAACAAGATCGGTTCAACAAACAAAAACGCCCACTCCCTTCCGGGATTGGACGTTTTTTAGTTTGGCCATCGTATTCACCTTCAATTCCATGAATACGCAAATAAGGCTATTTTTTAGGTGATGGGACGGCGTTTTTAGCTTTTGGGTTGGCAGGTGCCGGGGCGACGGTTGCTTCCGCCTTCAGTTTGG
>NZ_KV821481.1:33184-40431 GCF_001815675.1 Neisseria sp. HMSC065D04 | reverse complement strand
TACTGTCCTATTTTGATTTTAATTGACTATATTTTTGAAATGTCGCACTTGGTCAGGCGATGTAGGAGCGGTAGCGTGGGCTTTGTCCACGGATTGCTTGAAACATAAAAAGGTCGTCTGAAACTGTATTTCCCAGTTTCAGACGACCTTTGGTTTCGGAAAAGCATAGGGTGATACGGTATCACTATACTTTAGACTTCAAGCCTTAACGCCAGTAGCGCCACCAAGGCATGTCGTTTGGTTGCCATTGGTGTTGCAGGAACGGGCTTTGCGGGAAGTTGGTTTCCAAGACGCGGCGGGTATCGGCGGCGAGTTGGGGTTTTTCCAGTTTCTTGTAGGCAAGCTCCATCATGGCGAGGGCTTCTTCGACGTAGCGGGTGTTTTGGTAACGCTCGACGATTTTTTGGGCACGGTTAACAGCGGCAAGGTAGGCGCCGCGTTTCATGTAGTAGCGGGCAACGGAGATTTCGTTACCGCCCAATGCGTCCACCAGCTTCGCCATGCGCTCGGTTGCGTCGGCGGCGTATTTGCTCTCCGGATAGCGTTGTACCAATTCGGCAAATGCTTGATATGCGCTGCGGTTGGCTTTAGGGTCGCGGTCGGACCAGTCTTGAGAGGCGAGTTTGTTGAGGAAGGATTGGTCTTCGTTGAACAAAACCAAGCCTTTGAGGTAAAGCGCGTAATCCATATTCGGATGTTGCGGGTGATGACGCTGGAAGCGGTCGATGGCGGCGAGGGCTTTTTCAGGCTCGTCGTCTTTGTAATAGGCGTATGCGGTGTCCAGCTGCGCCTGTTGCGCGTAGCGGCCGTTGGGGAAGCGGGATTCTAAAATTTCGTATAACTTGATGGCTCGCGTATAATTGCTGCTGTTCAACTCGTCATGCGCTTCGGCATAGAGTTTTTCCACGTTCCAATCTTGTGTGATTTGCGCGTCTTTATCGACCGTACCTTTATTGCTTGCACAGGCACCGAGTGCCAGACTTAACGAAACTACTAAAAGAATTTTTTTCATGCAGAATACTTCCTTTGATAATGAAGCCGATTATAGCGACGATTTAGACTTTACGTCAGCCCCCGAAGCAGAAAGTTGTGTTAATTTGACTGTTCCGCTGGAGCTTGCGGGCGGGCGGCTGGATGCTGTGTTGGCAAAGCTTATGCCTGATTATTCGCGCAGCCGCCTGACATCGTGGATTAAAGAAGGCGCGGTTATTGTAAACGATAAGCCTGCCCAACCCAAAGACAAAATGATAGGCGGAGAATCCGTCAGCGTAACGGTACGTCCGAGCGAAGAGAATCTTGCGTTCAAACCTGAAGCGATGGATTTGGATATTGTGTACGAAGACGATACCGTCATCGTCGTCAACAAACCCGCCGGACTGGTCGTCCACCCCGCCGCAGGCAACTGGACGGGGACACTGCTCAACGGTCTGCTGGCGCATTGTCCCGAATTGAGCCAGATTCCGCGCGCGGGCATCGTCCACAGGCTCGACAAGGAAACCAGCGGGCTGATGGTGGTCGCCAAAACCCTGCCTGCACAAAATTCCCTCGTGCAGCAGCTTCAAGAACGCACGGTCAAACGCATTTACCGCGCCGTCGCCAACGGCATCGTCCCCTTTGACGGCAAAATCGAAACCCAAATCGGACGAGATCCGCACAACCGCCTGAAAATGGCGGTCGTCAAATTCGGCGGCAAACCTGCCGTTACCCACGTCAAAGTGTTGGAACGCTATCTCGCCCACAGCTACATCGAATGCTCGCTCGAAACAGGCAGGACGCACCAAATCCGCGTCCATATGCGCGAAGCCAACCACCCGCTTGCTGCCGACCCCGTTTACGGCAACCTGCGCCATCCGTGCAGTGAACCGGTGAAAGAAGCCGTCAAAAGTCTGGGCGCGCGTCAGGCTTTGCACGCCTACCGCTTGAGTTTCGTCCATCCGAAAACCGGCGAAACCGTTTCCTTCGAAGCCCCGATTCCCGACGATATGTATCACCTGCTCTCCGTCCTGCGCCTCGAGTCAGGCTTGGATTCGTCTTTGAGCAACGAAGAAGAATGGCAGGACAAACTCGGCACGGATGACGACGATGATTGGAACGAAGACGACTACGATGTCGAAGTGGTTTATGTGAGGGATTAAATAGGTGTTTTCAGACGACCTTCATGCAGAAGGTCGTCTGAAAACAATATTCTGTTCAAGTTAACAAAATAGCAGATCAAATATGAATATAGAAATGTTTGACAGATTGTATCTTCAATTATTTCAAGAAAATAAAGAAATACTTGATCAGATCCGAGACACTGATGATGAAATTGGAGCAGTCCTAAGAATACATTTAATTTGTGAGCAGTTTTTAGAGATTTACATATGCAGCTTTTGCAACCAAGAAAAAATGTTTTGGTTTCAAGAAAAAGGGAATAGCGAAGAGCAAAAAATCACTATCAGTTTTGATCATAAATTAAAAATGGCTAAGTCTTTAAAACTGCCTGACTGGGGATACAATATATTCGCAAATGTAAATACTATCAGGAATCGGCTCGCTCACCGGATTAATGGTCAAATTGATTACACAAGATTAGAAAGCATCTTGAGCTTTATTAAATCAGATGTCGAACCGCTTATTCCATTTCATAAGCATTTTTTGGATAAATTTAGTCTCCCAGATCATTCTGAAGAAAGTGGTCTCTTTAAATTTCTAAATAAAATAAAAACATCTGAACCTAGAATGACATTAGTTCTATCTATTTATTACACATTAATATTCCTTAATTTAAAGATTCGGGAAAAATATGAAACAAATGAATAAATTTTAACTCCAGCTGACTGAAAACCCGTTCCCGACATAGCATGAAAACCATCACAGAAACCCTAAACCTCGCCCCGCAAGGCAAAAACTTCCTGACAGCCGATTGGCCTGCGCCTGCCAACGTGAAAACCCTGATTACCACGCGCAACGGCGGCGTCAGCCAAGGCGTGTATCAAAGTTTGAACCTTGGTTCGCACGTCGGCGATGATCCCGATGCCGTGCGCCGCAACCGTGAAATTGTGCAGGAACAGGTCGGTCTGCCCGTTGCCTATCTCAATCAAATCCACAGCACCATCGTCGTCAACGCTGCCGACGCATTGGGCAACACGCCCGACGCAGACGCTTCGGTGGACAACACGGGCAAAGCCGCCTGCGCCGCGATGACTGCCGACTGCCTGCCTGTCTTGTTCTGCGATAAAGCCGGGACGGTCGTCGCTGCCGCACACGCGGGCTGGCGCGGTTTGGCGGGCGGCGTATTGCAAAACACCATAGCCGCAATGAATGTCGCGCCCGTCGAAATCATGGCATATCTCGGCCCTGCCATCGGCGCGGACGCATTCGAAGTCGGACAAGACGTGTTCGACGCATTTTGTACGCCCATGCCCGAAGCTGAGGACGCATTCGAAGACATCGGCGGCGGTAAATATCTTGCCGACATCTACGCACTGGCGCGTTTGGTTCTGCGCCGCGAAGGGGTGGACATGATTTACGGCGGCACACACTGCACAGTCCTGGAGCGCGACACTTTCTTCTCTTACCGCCGCGACGGACAAACCGGCCGCATGGCCAGCCTGATTTGGTTGGCGGAATAATGCGCGGTAAACCGTGTATCCGATATTTGACTGAAAAAAGTCGTTGTTAAACGTATCGGTTCCAATATCGTTAAGGTCGTCTGAAAATATCGGTTTCCTCAATTTCAGGAACGGTTTTCAGACGACCTTTGTTCGTTGTATCCTTTAGATACAGTGGATTAACTTTATAGTGGATTAAAATAAAAATGAGACAAGGTGGCAACGCCCGCCGTGTACGGGTAGTACATAAGGGCGTTGGCAACACCGTATCATTGCAATTTTAATCCACTATAAATCAGGACAAGGCGACGAAGCCGCAGACAGTACAGATAGTACGGAACCGATTCACTTGGTACTTCAGCACCTTAGAGAATCGTTCTCTTTGAGCTAAGGCGAGGCAACACGCCGTACTGGTTTAAAGTTAATCCACTATAAATCAGGCGGTATTTGTCATTGCATATGACGCTATTGAGGTCGTCTGAAAACAAGGAAACCGTATGTTTGATTTGCACCGTGCTTTAACCGCTGACGGTATTGCGATATGCCGTCCTGCCGACTATGTTTCGGGTAAGAAGGCGTCGCTTGAAGATTATTGCCGTGATGTGATTGCACTTTTAACCGACTATCCGCCCGCCTGTTTTTACTTCGTCCGCTTTTCCGATGAAACGGTGTCTATTGATACGCCGCTCGGTGAGGTGCGTTGTTTCGGTAAGTACGGTTACGGCGGAGCTTATTTTGTTGCTGGTGCGGACGGACGGGTGTGGCTGTATTCACCCGAGGCGAAAAATGCTTGGGAGAAGGAACTGGTGTTTGCCGGCAGCAGTTTGGATTTGTTTGTGCAGACTTATTGCCGTTTGATGGCGGAAGTGTTCCTGCTCAAGTCAGGCTTTGTTCTAGAAGGCGGGTTGCCGAAAGATGGAGAAATAACCGAAAACTTGACCCGTTGGCTGGAGCAAGCCGATCTTGAAGCGGCTGCGGAAGATGCTTTTTGGGGACAGTTGCTGTATGAGCTGGAGGAGGGCTTTTTTCCGTTGATGGATAATCCTGTTACGCGGAATGTCGGTATGCCGGAGCATCGTTATCTGGAGGCAGAGAGGTCGTCTGAAAAATTGTAAAACTTTCCGTTGAAGAAAAGTAATATAGAGACCCAAGCCATCCAAAATCAATTTAACGCTGTATCTGCGTAACATGACGGTCAATGCTATGAACGATAAACTGATTCAAACCTTTGCCCAAACTTTTGGTCTTCCTTACAAGCAAGAGCCGCAGGAATTGCCGCCGTTGGAAGGCGGGCCGCATCTGCATTTGGGCGCGTTGGACGGGTTTTACCGCTATATGGACGGCGCGTGGCGGAGTGAAAACCTGCTTGCCGATTATTGGCTGGAAATGGAAACCCTGTTTTTGCAATGGCTGACTTATGCAAGGCTGCCGGATATTTGGAACGATTGGGCGTTTGGCTGGGACCTCAAAGCCGAACAATATCTGCCGATAGAAGGCTGGCGCGAAGAATGGGCAGTGTTTGGCGTAATGTCTGACGATTCGATTCTTTTTGCCGATACCGCTTCACCTGACAGCCCTGTTTATTGGCTGATGACCGGTTACGGCACGGTAGAAAAACGCCGCCTTGTTGCGCCGTCCGTGGCTGCATTGATGCAAACTTTGTTGGCTATTTATGATTTTGAACAGAAATGGCAGGCGGAGGGCAGGGCGATTTATGATGAAGAAGGCTGTTGTATGGTTGCAGAATTGAGCGCGGCATTGCACGATTTGCTGTACAGAGAACTGCCGCCCGAATGCGCGGCAGGGTTTGAAGAAGCGTTTTGGGGATGATGTTGGCTTGAGGTCGTCTGAAAAAACAAATAGCAGATTAAGGAAATTCTGATGAACACCGTTTCCATCCAAAACCTTTCCCACCGCTACGGCAAGACCCTTGCGCTTGACGGTGTGTCGCTGGACATTCCGAAAGGCGCGACGGTCGGTTTGATCGGGCCGGACGGTGTGGGCAAATCGACGCTGCTCTCGCTGATGGCGGGTGTGAAGGTGATTCAGGACGGGCGGGTGGAAGTGTTGGGCGGCGATATGGCGGACAAGGACGTGCGGCGGGATTTGTCGCACCGCATCGCCTTTATGCCGCAGGGTTTGGGGCGCAACCTGTATCCTACCTTGTCGGTGTATGAGAATATCGATTTCCATGCGCGGCTCTTCGGTTTGGACGGGCAGGAACGCACGCGGCAGATTGCGCGGCTGATGGAGGCGACCCGCCTTGCGCCGTTTTCCGACAGGGCGGCGGGCAAGCTATCGGGCGGGATGAAGCAGAAGCTGAGTTTGTGCTGCGCACTGGTGCACAGCCCGGATTTGCTGATTCTGGACGAACCGACCACGGGCGTGGACCCTTTGTCGCGCCGCCAATTTTGGGCGTTGGTAGACGATTTGCGGCGGGAACACGCGGGCATGACCGTGATTGTGGCGACCGCCTATATTGAAGAGGCGCAGCGTTTCGAGCGGCTGCTGGCGATGGACGCGGGCAGGCTGCTGGAAAACAAGCCTACTGCCGACGTGCTGGCGGATTACGGCACCGACGTGTTGGAAGAGGCCTACGTCAAAATGCTGCCGCCGGAGAAACAGCAGGGTTCGGGCGGTTTGGACATTACGCCGTTCGTCCCCGATCCCGATGCGCCGCCCGCGATGGAAGCGCACGGGCTGACCAAGCGTTTCGGTGATTTTACTGCTGTGGACCATGTCAGCTTCACCATTCAAAAAGGCGAGATTTTCGGCTTTCTCGGCAGCAACGGCTGCGGCAAGTCCACCACCATGAAAATGCTGACCGGTTTGTTGGAAGCGACCGAAGGCGCCGCCACGCTGTTGGGCAAGCCGATAGACGCGGGCGGCTTGGACACGAAAATGCGCGTCGGCTATATGTCGCAGGCGTTTTCGTTGTATGAAGAACTGAGCGTGCGCCGCAATTTGGATTTGCACGCCAGACTCTACCAGATGGGTGCTAAAGGCGCGGCGGCGGTGGAAGAAGCCCTGCAACAGTTTGATTTGGCGGACGTTGCCGACACCGCGCCCGCATCGCTGCCGCTGGGCATTCGCCAACGCCTACAACTGGCCGCCGCCTGCCTGCACCACCCCGAAGTATTGATTTTGGACGAACCGACTTCGGGGGTCGATCCAGCCGCCCGCGATATGTTCTGGCGGCATCTTCTGAAACTCTCCCGCGAAGACAAAATCACCATTTTCGTTTCGACCCACTTTATGAACGAAGCCGCCCGCTGCGACCGCATTTCCTTTATGCACAAAGGCCGCGTGCTGGCGGTGGGCACGCCCGCCGAACTGGCGGCAAGGCAGAATGCGCCGGATTTGGAAGAAGCGTTTGTGCAGTATCTGATTGAAGCGGAAGGCGGGGAAGGTGGGGAAAGGTCGTCCCGTCAGGAGGCCGCGCACTCTGAAAGTGAACAGCGCGAGTTTCGCCAAAATACAGACGGCGTGCGTGAACAAAGTTCACACACCCTACCAGCGGAAACCCCGACCGTAGGGTGTGTGGCGCAAGCCACGCACGCGGAAGGGGAATCGGACGACAGGCATTCTGAACTTTCAGACGACCTTCAAGGAAAAGATATAGGGTCGTCTGAAACCCAAAACGGCGTGCGTGAA
>NZ_KV821481.1:17471-33084 GCF_001815675.1 Neisseria sp. HMSC065D04 | reverse complement strand
GTAGGGTGTGTGGCGCAAGCCACGCACGCGGAAGTGGAATCGGATGACAGGCATTCTGAACTTTCAGACGACCTTCAAAGAAAAGATACAGGGTCGTCTGAAACCCAAAACGGCGTGCGTGAACCAAGTTCACACACCCTACGAGACAACCCAAACACCCAAAACTTCAAATACCGCTTCTCCATGATTTGGACCTTCGCCCGCCGCGAAGCCAAAGAACTCCTGCGCGACAAAATCCGCCTGTTTTTCGCCGTGTTTGGTCCGCTGATTATCATGGCGTCGGTATCGTGGGGGATTTCGTTTGACGTGCGGAATCTGAAATTCGCCGTTTACGACCGCGACCAAACCGCCGCCAGCCGCGAGCTGGTCGAATATTTCGACGGTTCGCGCTACTTCCTCCAACAGCCGCCGATACAGTCCGAAGCCGAAATCGACACCGTGCTCAAAAGCTCCGGCGCCATATTGGTCATCGATATTCCGAGCGGTTTCGGGCGTGATTTGGCGCGCGGGCTCAAACCCGAAGTCGGTTTTTATGTGGACGGCTCCATGCCGTTTAACGCCACCAACATCCGCGGCTACATCGGCAGCCTGATCACCGCCTACACCAAAGACCGCATCGCCGAAAGCGGGCTGCCCGTTTCGCTCAAAGCCCCCGCCGGTATCGAACCGCGCTTTATGTACAATCAGGATTTCGACAGCATCAACGCCATCGCCCCGGGCGTGATGATGCTGGTGTTGATGATGATACCCGCCATGATGTCGGCGGTCGGCGTGGTGCGCGAACGCGAAATCGGCTCCATCGCCAATTTCTACGCATCGCCCGCCGCCGTGGCGCAATATCTGATCGGCAAACAGCTTCCCTATATCGCCGTCGGCATGGTCAATTTCGCCGCCATGATGCTGATGATTATTTACCTGTTCGGCGTGCCGCTCAAAGGCTCGTTTGCCGGACTCGCCGTCGGCACGCTCTTGATGGTGTCCGCAAGTACCGCGCTGGGGCTTTTGATTTCCTGCTTCGTGCGCTCCCAGCTTGCCGCCATCTTCGCCACCGCCATCATCACCATGATACCCGCGCAAACCTATTCCGGCTTTCTTTACCCGCTGTCCACCATGGAAGGCGGCGCGTTGGTTATCGGCAAAACCTTTCCGTCGTCGTGGTATTACACCGTCAGCGTCGGCAGCTTCACCAAAGGGCTGCACACCGCCGACCTGCTGCATGAATACGCCGCCATCGCCGCCTTTGCCGCCACCAGCCTGATTCTGGCGTGCGTGTTGTTGAAGAAACAGGAGAAGTGAGAGGTCGTCTGAAAACTCAGCAGGCGGGTCTTGATGCCTGACTTGTTCCTTAACTATAGTGGGTTAAGTTTAAATCAGGACAAGGCAACGAAGCCGCAGACAGTGCAAGTAGCACGGAACCGATTCACTTGGTACTTCAGCACCTTAGAGAATCGTTCTCTTTGAGCTCAGGTGAGGTAACGCAGTACTGGTTTAAACTTAGCCCACTATTAAAGAAAGAAACGCCATGAACCGAACAACCCTGTTTGACGGACTGGCCGAACGCTACGGCGCGGCGGCGGAATATCCGTGGGCGAAATCTCCCGACTTTGCCGTGTTCCGCCACACGGGCAACCGCAAATGGTTCTGCCTGTATATGCCCGTGCCGTCTGAAAAACTGGGCATGGGCGAGGGTGGCCTGACGGAAATCGTCAACGTCAAATGCCGCCCCGAACACATCGGCGCATGGCGCGCGATGGCAGGCATCCTGCCCGCCTACCACATGAACAAAGAACACTGGTTGAGCATCGTATTGGCGCAAACGCCCGCAGAAAGCGTGTGGCGGCTGATAGATGACAGCTTCGTGCTGACGCGCTAGGATTGATTAACTCCACACATTAGATACAAGAGAACATGATGACTGACATTACCCTTATCCCCGTTCAAGAACACGAAAAAGACGAGTTTATCCGCGTCTTGCAGCAGTCGTTCAGATTGGCGGTGGCAGACGATTTGGACGACGGAGAAGAAGTTATCAGCCGAGAAGAAATCGAAGAATCTATGAATGCACCCAAAGCAGAGAGCTATCACATTGTTGCCGACGGCGAAAAAGCGGGCGGCGCGGTAATTGTCGTCAATGCCGAAACGGAGTGCGGTTCGTTGGATTTACTGTTTATGTTCCCGCAGAAACACGGGAGCGGCTTGGGTGGGAAAGCGTGGCGGGCGATAGAGCGGCTGCACCCCGAAGTACGTGTGTGGGAAACGCATACGCCGTATTTTGAGAAGCGCAACATCCATTTCTACGTCAATAAATGCGGCTTTAAAATCGTAGAGTTTTTTAATCCGTACCACCCTGATACCACCAGACCGAAAGCTGTGGAACAAGATGAAGCGTTTGAATATTTCTTCCGTTTTGAAAAAGAAATGCCGCAACAACCGTAGGATGTGCTTCCTTGTCTTGAGCTTTGCAGACTTTATTTATTAAATTTCAGGAGAAAACATGAAAACCATAGGCATCATCGGCGGCATGAGTCCCGAAAGCACCGTGCTCTACTACCAAATCATCAACCGCGAGACCAACCGCCGCTTGGGCGGCAACCGCAGCGCCAAAATCCTGCTCGACAGCGTGGATTTTGAAGAAATCGTCCGTTTGCAGAAAAGCGGCGACTGGGCGGCGGCGGGAAACGTGTTGGCGCAAAGCGCGCGGAAGCTGGAAGCGGGCGGCGCGGATTTTTTGCTGCTTGCCACCAATACCATGCACAAAGTCGCCCCCGCCATCGAACAGGCGGCCGGCATCCCCTTGCTGCACGTCGTCGATGCGACTGCCGCCGCCATCAAACGGCAGGGCTTGTCCGCCGTCGGCCTGCTTGGCACGCGCTTTACCATGAGCGACGGTTTTTATACGGAGCGCATGGTTTCGCAGGGCGTACAAACCATAGTTCCGACCGCCGTCGAACAAGACGAAATCCACCGCATTATTTTTGACGAACTGTGCCTGAACCGCATCCGCCCCGAATCCGCCCGCTACTTTTACGACGTGATAGGTCGTCTGAAAAAGGAGGGCGCGCAGGGCGTGATACTCGGCTGCACCGAAATCTGCCTGCTTGTGAACGAAACCGACAGCCCGCTGCCCGTATTCGACAGCACCGCCATCCATGCGCTTGCGGCGGTGGATGCGGCGCTGGCGGAATAAGTGGGACTCCTGATTAAACTGCTACGGAGTGGGTTTGCCATTTCGTATCAGTTTATCCGTAGTCCCACCCATGATGCGGCAAACGCCAAATTTTACGATATGGATGTTATCCCGCTTATGAGGAGTAAACTTTGTGAATAATTTTGACGGTTTTTCCGTTACGGTTAAATTCCGTATCGGTATGAGCGCCTGAAGCGCAATCCAAACTTTGGTATTTCATATTGATATGATTGGGATTTTTACGGCGAAGTTTGAAGGACCATTCAAAGGTTTCGGGTTGTGCGTTTTCCGTGTTGCCGCAGTCCATTTTTTCTTTACCGTTCAGAGTCAGGTTTTTGCGCGGCAGGGTGGAAGGAACGGTTTTAGGGTAGGGCGCTTCGCCGTTGTAACCTTGCTTCATAAAGGCGGAGTAGGCTTGTTGCAGCGAACCGGTATAACGGCATTCGTAGCGGGTCACGATGGCATCGAGTTCGGGGTTGCCCGTGGATTTCGGGCTTTCATGGCAGGACAGATTGCCGGCAAAAGCGGCAGGGGAAGCGAGAAGCAGGCAGAGCAGTAAAGGTTTGACGGACATCATAGTTCCTTAGATTGGATTGATGAAATAGGTCGTCTGAAATCAAAGCTGATCCCAAATGACCTTATTTGAAAAACATAATTATACATCGTCGGTCTGACTAAACGAGTCGGATTGACCAATCGGCATGGTAGCCGATTCCATATGCGTTGTCTTTATCCGCTGCGTTTCGACGGATTTTTTAGGAAAAAACAGACTCTATTGTGTGTACACAGCGAACCTGCTGTCGGACTTTTAATGGGAAAACCGAGGCTGTAAAGCTGAAAAACAGCCGGACAATTTTTCAGACGGCCTTTGACAATACAACCCATAAACAGGAATCCCCATGCGTACCCTGAAAAACATTCTGACCCTGATGCTCAAAGAGTTCCGCAGCGTGCTGACTGATCCGGTGCTGATGGTGCTGATTGGGTATATCTTTACCGCCACGATTTATCAGATGTCACAGGTCGGATCGGATTTGAAAAACGCCACTGTCGGTATCATCGACCAAGACCGTTCGGTTTTGTCCATGCGTATCCGCGATGCCGTGCAGCATCCGTTTTTCAAACCGGTAGAGGACGTGCGGCGCGAGGATTCGGACGAATTGATGGACAAGGGCGAGTTCACCTTTATTTTGGAAGTGCCGCCCAATTTTCAGCGCGACATGGCGGCGGGGCGCAATCCCGATTTGCAGCTTTTGGTTGATGCGACGTCGATGACGCAGGCGGGGGTAGGCGCGTCGTATCTTTCGCAAATTATCAACCGCGAAATTTACGGATTCACCGGCGTGACGCGGCCGGAGTTAATCAGCCCCGTCATCAATACTTATTACAATCCCAACGGCGAAAGCGCGTGGTTTATGCCGACTTCGCAAATCGGCTCGATGTCGTGTATGTTGCTGATTTTATTGACAGGGGCGGCGGTTATCCGCGAACGCGAACGCGGCACAATCGAGCATTTGCTGGTGATGCCGGTCAATGCGTTCGAACTGATGATGGGCAAAGTGCTGGCAAATGCCGCCGTGATTTGGGTGGCTGCGTTGTCGTCGCTGTGGTTTATCGTGCATTTGAGCATAGGCGTGCCGCTCATCGGCTCGGTACCGCTTTATGCGATAGGGCTGGCGTTGTTCTTGTTTTCGGTGGCGTCGCTGGGCATCATGATTGCCACGTTCGCATCGACGATGGGACAGTTCGGTATGCTGATGCTGCCGGTGTATATCGTGATGAACCTGTTTGCCGGCGGCGCATCCCCGCGCAGCAACATGCCGCACGCGGCGCAACTGATCAGCGAATATTGGCCGCTGACGCAGTTTGTGAAATTCTCGCAAGACATTCTGTTCCGCGGCGCGGGGATTGAAATCGTCTGGGGACATATGCTGATCATGGGCTGTATCGGCGTAGGATTCTTATGGCTGGCATTGTTGCGGTTTCAAGGGATGCTGGAGAGGCAGAATTGACGAGATCTTCCCGCTAGGAGGCTGCGCACTCTGAAAACGAGCGAAGCGAGTTTCGCTAAAACTGAAAAGGGAACTTCAGTGAGAAATTACCCAAATAAACAAGCATTATTGGATGCCGTTCAGACGGCCTTGGATAAGTATCTCGCCGAGTTTGCCGATATACCCGAAAGTGCGAGAGATATTCGTGCGGCGGACGGCGGCAAAACCCCTTCGGAACATTTGTCTTACCAACTGGGCTGGGTCAGTTCCCTGCTGGATTGGGAACGGCGCGAACAGGCGGGTGAAGAGGTGCATACGCCTGCCGAAGGCTTCAAATGGAACAACTTGGGCGGTTTATACCAACGTTTCTATCAAGTTTACAGCGTTTACACTTTGGCGGAACAACAAGCGATGCTGCGCGGGAAAACCGCCGAATTGTGTGCGTGGATAAAGAGTTTGAGCGAAGACGAGCTGTTTCTTATCGGACAAAGAAAATGGCGGAAACTGCCGCGCAATGGCCGTTGTGGAAGTGGATACATATCAACACAGTCGCCCCGTTCACCAATTTCCGTACTAAGATTCGGAAGTGGAAAAGGGAGGTGGGGAATAGGGCGGATGAGTAATTTTTTAGAGAAATTACCTCTACTTGTTTTATCGAAACTCGTTTTGCTTGTTTTCAGAGTGCGCAGCCTCCTGGTGGGACGACCTTTTGCCGTTCTTGAACAAGTTAGGGCTTTTCCGGGCAGAGCTTCTGCAAAACCGAGAATCGCTAAAAAGCAAACCTGACGGTTCGCTGCCCTCTCCCTAGCCCTCTCCCACGGGGAGAGGGGATTGAGGATACCGAACCCCAACCATGTTTTGGATTCCCAGCCAATTTGTCCCTTCCTCACGCGGGAGAGGGATTGAGGATACCGAACCTCAGCCATTTTGGGGTTTCCAGCCAATTTGTCCCCTCTCCCCGTGGGAGAGGGTTAGGGAGAGGGCAGTAAGCCGCAGGCTTACATTTAGGTTTCTAGGTTTCGCAAAAAATCTTCTGAAAGTTTGCTCCAACAGGAGATCGCGTATTCTGAAGCCGTTGCGGCAAATTTTATTTGTGTGCAAGATAAACAAAAGGTCGTCTGAAAACGTTTTATCCTGTTTTCAGACGACCTTTTTACTTCCTTAACAACTTTACCTGACGCGCTTTACCTGCCCGACTGTGCCCACACGTTTTGCAGGTAGGCGTAGGTCAGCTCGGCGGTGCCGGAGACCAGCGCGATGTCGCTGCCCAAGTCTTCGGCTTTGCCTACGCCAATGGGCAAGGCGCCGGATGCTTTGATGGCGGCGACGCCGGCGGCGGCGTCTTCGATGCCGATGCAGCGGCGGATGTCCGCGCCCACGCCCTCGGCGGCGGCAAGGAAGATGTCGGGGGCGGGTTTGGAATGCGCGACGGCGGCAGGGTCGGCGACGGCATCGAAGAAGTGGGTCAGCCCCATGCGTTCGAGCAGGAACGGGCCGTTTTTACTGGCGGACGCAAGGGCGATTTTTTTGCCGTTTGCTTTCAATGCTTCCAGCAGCGGCAAAATGCCGGGATACACGTCTTCGGGTTTGACCGCCTGTATCATCTCCAAATAGTTGTCGTTTTTGCGGCGGGTCAGTTCGGCGAACTCGGCTTCGCCGACGGTTTTGCCGCCGTGCGCGAGGATGCGTTTGAGCGAATCGTCGCGCGACACTCCTTTGAGCTGCTCGTTAAACTTGCGGTCGATGCTGATGCCCAGCCCTTCGGCGAGCTTTTTCCATGCGCGGTAGTGGTATTCGGCGGTGTCGGTGATGACGCCGTCGAGGTCAAAGAGCACTGCGGTGAAAGTCATTTTGCATCCTCCTTATTTGTTTAACGCAACGGTGTGGCTGCCGTTGAGCGTGATGTCTTTGCCGTACACCTGCAAATCGAGCGGCTCGCCTTTGAGCAGGGTGAAGACGACGTTTTCTTTGCCGACGGCGACTTTAATCAGACGGCCTCGGTAGTTGATGTGGAAGGCATAACCTGTCCACGCACTCGGCAGGAACGGTGCGAAACTGAGTTTGCCGCCCCAAGTTTTCATTTGGGCGAAACCTTGGACGATGGCGAGCCACGAACCGGTCATGGAGGTGATGTGCAGGCCGTCTTCGGTGTCGTTGTTGTAGTTGTCCAAGTCTAGGCGGGCGGTGCGCTGGTACATTTCCACGGCTTTTTCTTCTTTGCCCAGTTCGGCGGCAAGGATGGCGTGGATACAAGGCGACAGCGAGCTTTCATGCACGGTCATCGGTTCGTAGAAGTCGAAGTTGCGGCGTTTTTCGTCCATGTTGAAACGGTCGCCGAAGAAGTAGATGCCTTGCAAGACGTCCGCCTGTTTGATGAAGGGCGAACGCAGGATTTTGTCCCACGACCATTTCTGGTTGAGCGGCAAATCGTCGGGCGAAAGCGCGGACACGGGGCGGATGTCTTTGTCGAGGAAGCCGTCGTGCTGCACGAATACGCCGAGTTCTTCGTCATGCGGACGGTACATATTCGCGCTGATGTCCGCCCATTTTCCCAACTCGGCGGCACTCACGTTCAAATCCGGACGCGGGTATTTCGCCAAGGCTTCGCGGGTATAGTCCAATACCCATGCGGCGAGGGTGTTGGTGTACCAGTTGTTGTTGATGTTGTTTTCGTATTCGTTCGGGCCGGTTACGCCGTGAATCATGTATTTGCCGTTGCGTTTGGAGAAGTGGACGCGGTCCGCCCAGAAGCGGGACACTTCGACCAAGACTTCCAAGCCTTCTTTGGCAAGATAGCTTTCGTCGCCGGTGTAGTTGGTGTAGTTGTAGATGGCGTAAGGAATCGCGCCGTTGCGGTGGATTTCCTCGAAGGTAATTTCCCATTCGTTGTGGCACTCGATGCCCGTAAACGTCACCATCGGATAGAGTGCGCCCGCCAAGCCCTGTTCGCGCGCGTTGTGCTGCGCCTGCGGCAGTTGGTTGCGGCGGTATTGCAGCAGGTTGCGGGTAACTTCGGGTTCCGCCAGTGCGAGGTAGAGCGGCACGGCGTAGGCTTCGGTGTCCCAATAGGTCGCGCCGCCGTATTTTTCGCCGGTAAAGCCTTTCGGGCCGATGTTCAGGCGCGCGTCTTCGCCGTAGTAGGTGGAGAACAGTTGGAACAGGTTGAAGCGGATGCCCTGCTGCGCTTCGTTGCTGCCTTCGATGACCACATCGGCGATTTCCCAACGGTGCAGCCAACCTGCTTTGTGCGCCTCCAGCAAGGTTTCAAACGCAACGCCTGCGACTTTTTCCGACAAGGCGCGGCCGGCGGCTTTCACCGCTTCCAAACCCTGATAATCGCGGCTGGTGGTGATGATCACGCGTTTTTCAAAGGTTTCGGGCGTACCGCCGACTTCGGCTTCGAAAGAATTAGAGACCTGCCAGTCGGTTTGGCTGCCGCCGAGGGCTTTGAAACTGCCGGCGAAGGTTTGCTCGGCGTTGACGATGAATTGTTCCACGCCGAAGGGATTGGCGACGGTTTGGGTGGCAATGTAGGAGCGGTCGTCTGAAACGCCTTTGTCCAATACCTGCCAGAATTTTTCTTCGTAGTTGGAGTCTTCGTTTTTCACGTCGGCGTCGATGATGGAATCGATGCGGACTTGGTGGGTTTTGCCGTCGACGGATACGGCTTCCCAGCGGATGACCGCCAGCTCTTTTTGCGCGACGGACAGGAATTTGCACACATCGAAACGCACGCCGAACACGGTGAACGAGCGGCGCAACACGCCGTGCTGCATATCGAGTTCGACGGAGAAGCCGGCAACGTCGTTTTTCGCCAAATCCACTTCCTGCCCGTCGACAAAGATTTTAACTTTGCTGAAATTGAGCGCGTTGATGGCTTTACCGAAATATTTGGGGTAGCCGTTTTTCCACCAGCCGACGCGGGTTTTGTCGGGGAACCACACGCCGGCGATGTAGGTGCCCAAGTGGCTGTCGGCGGAGTAGGTTTCCTCAAAGCTGCCGCGCATACCCATATAGCCGTTGCCCAAGCTGGTCAGGCTCTCTTGCAGCCGTTTGTGTTCTTTTTCCAGTTTTGCCGAACGCAGCGTCCAAGGGCTGATTTCCATGATTCTTGTATACATCGTAAAGCTCCTGTTTTGATGGTTTTATGGCAAACCGTTTTGAAATACGGTTCGTCTTACTTAAATCAAATAAAGCGTCGGCAGAAGTTTCAGACGACCCTCCTGCCGATAAATGAAGAAAATTATGCGCCGCCGTGTGTTTCTTTAATCAGGAACACGGAAAACGCGCCCAGCAGCAGGACGACGCCCCCTACCAAGAACATATTGGCCTGCAAACCGCCCATCATCGGGAACAATATGAAGCTCAACAGCGAAGCAACAATCTGAGGCATACAGATGGAGCCGTTGAACAAGCCCAAATAAGTGCCCATGTGTTTGCCCGACAAGGCGTTGGTTACAATCGTCAGCGGATAAGTGATGATGCCCGCCCAAGCAATACCGATTAAGATGTAAGACAACACCAGCGCGTATTGGTTGCTGATGAAGAATACGGAGAAAAAGCCGAGCGCGCCCAAAGCCAGGCAGCTGAAATAACCCGCCTTAAGGTATCGATTGGGGATTTTCGCCAATACAAACGAACAAATCACCGCCGCAACCGACTGCACCGCCGCCAATACACCGTACCAGTTGCCCGCTTCCTGATAGCCTACGGAAGACGCATCGGTCGTGTGCCAGACGTTTTCCGCAATCGCGCCAGCGGAATAAGTCCACATATATTGGAAAGCGAACCAGCAGAAAAACTGCACCAGAGTGACCGTCCAAAACGCTTTAGGCGCGGTTTTCAAGAGTTCGAACCAGTTGGCTTTTTCCTGATTCGCTGCCACATCGATGCCGTGATAGCGGGCGTAGGTTTCCGGGTCGTATTCCTTCACTTTGAAAATCGTGAACGCGCTGGTAATCACCAACAACGCCGCGCCCACATAAAACGCCACGACCACGGTCTGCGGTACGACGCCTTTCTCGGCAGTATTCGCCAAACCGATATACGCAAACACAAACGGCAGAATCGCCGCCAAAACCGCGCCCGTATTCGCCAAGAAGCTCTGAATCCCGTAGGCGTAGCTTTTCTGCTCTTCGTTGACCATGTCGCCGACCATCATTTTAAACGGCTGCATCGCCATATTCGACGATACGTCCAACAGCGCAATCATCAGTGCGCCGAACGACAAAGCCGCCAGCGACGCATAACCGAAACCGAAGCTGCCCGAGTTCGGCATCAGAATCATCACGATGACCGCAATCAGCGTGCCGTAAAGCAGATACGGCAGACGGCGGCCGCCCAAGCGCGGCTTCCAAGTGCGGTCGGAGTAATAACCGACAATCGGCTGCACCAGCATCCCTGCCAACGGCGGCAGGATAAAGAACCAGCCGAGGCTGTGCGGGTCGGCGCCGAGCGTCTGGAAGATGCGGCTCATCTGCGAGCTTTGCAGGGTAAAGGCCGTCTGAACGCCGAGAAAACCGAAACTGATCATCCAAATCGTGCTTTTCGGCAGCGAGGGCAAGCCCTGCCGCGTGGGTTGCGTATTGTCCGACATGAGGTAGTCCTTTCGTTTTTTTGTAATAAAACCGGTTTCGGTAAACATCATTGAGCAATGGATACCGATAAAAAGGGGCGTATTGTGACAGCGCATGATGTTGAGTCGCGCGGGTCAAGGGTCGTCTGAAAACGAAGACAGAAGACGGTTTCAGACGACCTGGTGTCCACATCACACTAAGCTATTTTTTAATCAACAGTTTGGGCAATTCAGCCCCATCGGTGCAATTTCGGTAACGCAGGCAGCGGCTAAACCATAATCATCGTTATGATGAAGTCGGTTTGGGAGAGGACATCGGGCTGCGAAGCGGCAAGAAATTGTTTAAGGAATTTAATTAAAGAGGAGGCGTCCTCACTTGGATAACAGTCGGATAAAACCATTTTCTGCGCTTGTCACGGATAGAAAGCGTAGCGTTCAAACATTTGTTTTCAGACGGTTTTGAGTAACGTGTCATCAGTAAAAACGCGCAGGGGATGTTGTCGGAAGAGTAGGGTGGGCGCGATTTGCTGAGGGATGGTATTGTTGTTGTGAAGCATCTGGTATAGATAAGCGGGGTCATTATGTTTTAAAACATACATGCTGGCAAGTGGCTATAAGTACCATAGTTGACTATCCGCAAAGTTTGAGTGGAGAAGCAAAGAAACGGCTTGCAAGCTGTTTACTGATTCGTCCTATTTTCCGTAGGGTATATCAGGAAGTCGGCAGAGAGTTTGGGGATAAAGTATGCAGGTCGTCTGAAAACGATTCATCCCGTTTTCAGACGACCTTTTTTGACAATGTGATACACTGTCATTCTGACGACATAACATATAGTGGATTAACTCTAAATCAGGACAAGGCGACGAAGCCGCAGACAGTACAGATAGTACGGAACCGATTCACTTGGTACTTCAGCACCTTAGAGAATCGTTCTCTTTGAGCTAAGGCGAGGCAACGCCGTACTGGTTTAAAGTTAATCCACTATATCGATGCAAAGCCAAACGCTTCAGGAATACAAATTGAACATCCTCATCACTTCTCCCCGAGCGCCCGTTGCGCTGGAATGGGCGCGCTTCTCCAAACGCGGCGGGCATCAGGTTGTGTTTTGCGACAGCCTGCGTTTCCCGGTCGGCATTTTTGCCGGATTGGGCGAGTACCGCCGCATTCCCGCGCCGCGTTTGGATTTCGCCGGCTATGCGCGTGCTATGACGGAATTGGTGGCGCAGGCGGATTGTGTGATTCCGACCTGTGAAGATATTTTTTATTTGGCGAGGCTGGATTTGCCGGAATCGGAGCGCGCCAAATGTTGGATGCCCGATCATGAAACGTTGTTTACCCTGCATGACAAATTCCGTTTTTTCGAACGGATGCCGCAGGATACGACGGTGCGTTTTCCGGCTACGCGCCGAATTACATCGGTCGGCGAGGTCGAATACGACAGCGTGAAGAAAACGGTATTGAAGCCCGTTTATTCGCGTTTCGGGCGTTCCGTAATACGCGGCGTAACGGAAGGTCGTCTGAAAAACATTCATATCAGTGCGGATTATCCTTGGGTGCAGCAGGATTTCATTACGGGGCAGGGGGTGTGCAATTATGTGATTTGCGAACACGGCAGCGTGTTGGCGCATGCCGCCTACCGCCCGCGCTACCTGCTCAACGATTCGGCCTCGACCTATTTCGAGCCGCTTTCCGACCCGCGTTTGGACGAATTTGTGACGAAATTTGCCGAGCAAAATGCGTATCACGGACAGGCGGCTTTTGACTTCATTGATGACGGAAACGATTTGTGGCTGTTGGAATGCAACCCCCGCGCGACCAGCGGCCTGCATCTTTTACGCGAGGATTTGATATTTGACGGAGCAGGGCGCTTGCAGCAACGGAAACACAACACGCCGTCCAAACCTTTACGGGTCGGTGCGACCTTGCCGCTGCTTTTCGGTTATCGGGCTTGGAAAGAGGGAAAATGGACGGCGCTTTGGCAGGACTTCCGCCGAGCCGATGATGTGATTGCCGATTTGCCTTTCTATGCGCAATGGCTGGCATTGGGCGAGATGATGTGGCGCAGTATCCGGCATCATAAGCCTTTAACCAGCGCCAGCACTTTCGATATTGAGTTTGACGGCGATGAAAACTGATCTGTCCCACGAATTTTCGGCATTGTTCCGAGACATTCCGCTGCAACGCCTGTTTGCCAATATGAATGCCCGCGCCGAGGTTTTGAATATCGACGGTTTGGATATTCCCTGTACCGTCATCAACCGGATCACGCCTAATTGCTATACCGCGTCGCCGCATTCGGCAATCGTGGATTATGCGAAGGACGAGTTGGTCAAACTGCCCGGCGGGCAGCGTATGCTTGCGGCGAGTTTGTTGTCGGCGTTAAGCGGCATTCTGCGGCTGAATCAGATCGACCGTATGGTGACGCTGAACAATTATTGCCTTTCTACCAATAGCTTCTCTGAGGCTTTTCAGACGACCCCAATGCCGAAGCTGACCCAAGCCGCCGTCGCAAAATGGCCGAAACATGCTTTGTCCGTCCGTTCGCTGAATCCGCGCCAGCATAAGGATTTGATTGAACGGCTGGAACAGCTCGGTTGGAAAATGGTTGTGACGCGGCAGGTTTACATTATGGACGATTGGCAGGCAGTCATGGCAAAAACCAATACCAAACGCGACCGCAAGATATTTAATGACGGACGTTATGTTTTCGAGCGCTTGAGTGCCGACAGCCCTGATGCGGATTTTGAAGCGGCGGTGCATTGGTACAACCGCCTGTATCTGAACAAATATTCCAAGCAAAATGTACAATTTACCGCTGAATTTATGCGCGAAGCCGTATCGCGCGATATCTTGAATTTATTTCTACTGCGTGACGGCAAAACCGGTGAAAGCGCCGGAGTATCAGGCGTGGTCATCGACAGCAATACCGCTACTTCGCCCATCGTCGGCTACGATGATGCCAAGCCGCAAAGTGATGCCTTATACCGCCGCTGCATGACGCGTTCCATGCAAACCTGTATCGAAGCGGATGTCCCTTTAAATTTCAGTTCCGGTGCACCCGATTTCAAAAGGGTACGCGGCGCAATGCCTGAAATCGAATATATGGCGGTCTATACGTCCCATCTCCGACCTGCGCGCCGACTTATTTGGAAGCTGTTACACGCATTGAGCCAGGGGTATTACAAAAAAATCCTGATTAAATACAAACTGTAAACATAAATATTGAACTTAAAAAACGGAGTACATCATGAAAAAAACGTTTTTACTCATCTGCCTTGCCGCCACTGCGGCCGCATCCGCCGAAACGATATCGTTGGAAGTATCGGGCAATCCGGCATTCCGTCAATATTCCGCAAATGCGAAGGTAGAGCCTGCGTTCAAATCCATACAAAACGAATGCGGTGATTTTGCCGTTGCGCCTGTTTCACTTTCCCCGAAAAAGGACGCCAAATATTTCGTCGCAGTCTGCACAATGGGCGGCAGCGCATCGACAGAATTCCAAATCCTCTCCAGCGGACGCGGCAAATCAGAGGTCTTGTTGGAAGGCGGAGGCTATGGAATCAATATCTTGCCGAAACAACATAACGGTTTGCGCGATATCGCCGTTACAGAAGGCAATGCAAGATATTGCACCGAAACGCGTTACCGCTTTAATGGAAAAGCTTACCGCCCCTATAAACGTAAGAGCTGCCTAGGTTAATCCATGCTGTAAGTTTCAAAAGAGGTGTATCAACATAAAAAAGTTGATTTGCCATCACAATCAAATAAAACGACACAAACCATGAACATAGAAAAAATGAAACGCGCTTGGTATCCGTTGATACCGAGCAAGCAGCTGAAAGACAAACCCGTTCATCGCGAATTGTTGGGACAGCAGCTGGTGTTGGTACGGCTGAACGGACAGGCAGCCTGTATGGATGATTGCTGTCCGCATCGGCATGTGCCGCTGAGTGCGGGCAAAATCGTTTCGGGTAAGCTTCAATGTTGTTATCACGGCTGGGAGTTTGACGCGCAAGGTAAAGTTTTGACTGTTGTCGGCGGGATGTGTGCTTGTGAAGAAGCTGAGAGTGTTCCTACGTTTCCATGCCGAGAGTACGACGATTGGGTGTGGGTTTGTCTGGTTTCCAATATTCCTTTTGAACCGTATGCCGATTTTGAAGCGCCGGAAGGTTTTGAAACCGCCAACGCCGTCCGATATATGGAAGGTGATTTTATCCACGCCATCGAAAACTTCCTCGATCCGACCCATACGCGCTATATCCATGCCAAACTGCTGCGCAACAACGGCAGGCAAAGCATGCAGATCAGCCAGAGCCACCATGAACGCGGTTTCGTGACGCATTATCGTCTCAATCAACAGCAAAACGGATTGATTAACAAGCTGTTCGACAAGGGCATTACCGTTAACGATGCGGCATTCACTTTCCCGGGTTTGGTGCGTATCGATTACTTCACGCCGAACAGTCATGAATATCGGATTTCCGCTTTCTTTATCCCTCAAAGCAAGGGCAGTATGGGCTTAAATGTCCGAGTTCATTTCCCTAAAAGCCGCTTTCCTTTGCCCATCAAATTCCATCTGTTCCGCCCGTTTCTGGAACGTCTGATGGTTCAGGATTCCGCCATTATCAAAAGCCAATACCATCATCACAAAGAACATTATGCGAATAGGCCTTATTGCAGCACCACCAATGATTTGGTGATTGATCATTTGTTGCATCTCTTCTTGGAAAACATGCCGGAGGGCATAGACAAAACGGGAGAAATGAGTTTATAGAGAATGCGAAACCGGAGGAGGAGGGTGGCAGCCTGAGGGTCGTCTGAAAACAGTGTATAGTGGATTAACTTTAAACCAGTACGGCG
>NZ_KV821481.1:0-17371 GCF_001815675.1 Neisseria sp. HMSC065D04 | reverse complement strand
TCCTGATTTAAAGTTAATCCACTATAAAACGGGTTTCAGACGACCCCTTCTATAAAAACTGTCAACAATTTTCATTAATATATTCCAAATGCCCGAATATTTATTTTATAAAAATCAATACTCAATCTTTTCGGTATTCGGATAATGTTAAAAGATGAAAGATTTTGTCTTGATTGAACAGGCGGTTTGCGTTATCGTTTGCATTCTTTCAATCATAAACTCTGTGTTTCATTCCAATTGATTGGACAGTCTGACTGTCGCCGTGTTCCTTCAATGCGCGTACCCTAAACCGCTGCTTGGAGGGCTTGCATTACAGGTGCTGTGGCGAGGCGGGTTGCCCCTATTGGTTTGAAGCCGTATAAAAGAGGTCATTATGCAATTATCAGGTGCACAAATCATAGTGCAAAGTCTCAAAGCCGAAGGTGTAGAGTATGTTTTCGGCTATCCGGGCGGCGCAGTCATCGAAATCTACGACGCTATTTTCCAACTCAATAAATTCAAGCACATCCTGACCCGCCACGAGCAGGCGGCGGTACACGCGGCAGATGCGTATGCGCGCGTCAGCGGCAAAGTCGGCGTCGCGCTGGTTACTTCCGGTCCGGGCGTGACCAATGCGCTGACAGGCATTGCCACCGCATACAGCGATTCGATTCCGATGGTGGTCATCAGCGGACAGGTCGGCAATTCGCTCATCGGTACGGATGCGTTTCAAGAGGTGGATACGGTCGGCATTACCCGTCCGTGCGTCAAACACAATTTCTTGGTAACCAACGTCAACGAGCTTGCCGAGACCATTAAAAAGGCATTCCAAATCGCCGCCAGCGGCCGTCCAGGCCCCGTTGTGGTCGATATTCCCAAAGATGTAACGCAGGCGATGGCGAAATTCAGCTATCCGCAGGAAGACATCTTTATCCGTTCTTACCAACCTGTCGTACAAGGCCATATCGGGCAGATTAAAAAAGCCATCCAAATGTTGGCTTCCGCCAAACGTCCGATCGTTTATTTCGGCGGCGGCGTGGTATTGGGCAATGCTTCGGAAGAGCTGACGAAGTTTGTCCGCATGACGGGCGCACCATGTACCGGCACACTGATGGGGCTGGGCGCGTACCCTTCAAGCGACCGCCAATTCTTGGGCATGCTGGGTATGCACGGCACTTACGAAGCCAACCTCGCCATGCAAAACGCAGATGTCGTATTGGCAGTGGGTGCGCGTTTTGACGACCGTGTCGTCTCCGTTCCGTCCAAATTCTTTGAAAAAGCCAAAAAAGTCATTCATATTGATGTTGACCCGTCCAGCATCGCCAAACGCGTCAAAGTCGATATTCCGATTGTCGGCGATGTGAAAAACGTCTTGTCCGAAATGATTGCCTTGTGGGGCAAACAGGATGCGCCTGCCGCCGACTCTTTGGACAAATGGTGGAAAAACATCGAAGAATGGCGTTCGCGCAACTGCCTGTGGTTTGACAACGACAGCGAAATCATCAAGCCGCAATATGTCGTGCAGAAACTTGCCGAAGTTACCGGCAATTCCGCTATCATCACTTCGGACGTGGGGCAACACCAAATGTTCGCGGCGCAATATTATCCGTTCGAACGCCCGCGCCAATGGCTCAATTCCGGCGGCTTGGGTACGATGGGCGTAGGCCTGCCGTATGCGTTGGGTGCGAAACTCGCCGCTCCCGACCAAGACGTATTCTGTATTACGGGCGAAGGTTCGATTCAGATGAACATCCAGGAATTGTCTACCTGCTTCCAATACCATGTCCCGATTAACGTCGTTACCCTAAACAACGGCTACCTCGGCATGGTCCGCCAATGGCAGGAGCTGTATTACGGCAACCGCGAATCGGAAACCTATTTCGATTCTCTGCCCGATTTCGTCAAACTAGCGGAAGCATACGGGCACATCGGCATCCGCGTGGACAAAAAATCCGATGTTGAAGGCGCGCTTTTGGAAGCGGTCCGACAAAAAGACCGTCTGGTATTTATCGACTTCTTGACCGATAAAAAACAAAATGTGCTGCCTATGGTCGGCAACGGCAAAGGTTTGGACGAAATGGTCCTGCCGCCGCATATGCGCGAAAACCCGAAAGCGTAAGGAGAACGACAATGCGACATATCTTATCTGTTCTGATGGAAAACGAATCAGGCGCGATGAGCCGCGTGGTCGGTCTTTTCTCCGCTCGCGACTACAACATCGACTCCTTGGCAGTAGCCCCGACCGAAGACAAAACCCTTTCGCGCATGACCATCGTTACCCATGGCGACGAGCAAGTCATCGAACAAATCACCAAGCAACTCAATAAATTGATTGAGGTGGTCAAAGTGGTCGATTTGAACGAAAGCCGTTTTGTCGAACGCGAATTGATGTTGGTAAAAGTCCGCGCCGTCGGCAAAGACCGCGACGAATTTTTACGCCTGACCGAAATCTACCGTGGCAGCATCATCGACGTAACCGACCGCAGCTACACCATCGAAATCACAGGTTCGACCGACAAACTCGACTCCTTCCTCGAAACCGTCGGACGCGCCCAGATTTTGGAAACCGTACGCACAGGCGCAGCCGGTATCGGCCGCGGCGAGCGTATTTTGAAAATTTAACACCGTCAGGTTTTCAGACGACCCGATAGGTCGTCTGAAAACAGAAACGGCAGGAGAGATTGATGTCAAACATTAAAATCGTCGCGCTGGTTACTGTCAAACCCGAATACGCGGAAACGCTGAAACCCTTGTTCCAAAGCCTGGTCAAAGCCAGCCGCGCGGAAGAAGGCAACATCAGCTACGATTTGCATCAGGAAATCGGCAAACCCGAGCGTTTCGTCTTCGTCGAAAACTGGAAATCCCAAGCCGCCATCGACGCGCACAACGCCAGCGAACATTTCCAAGGTTTCGTCAAAGCCATCGACGGCAAAACCGACGCGCTCGAAATCGTTTTGATGGAAGAACTCTCCGTTTAACCCTTTACCCTCAATCCAACCGTCCGGCATCCTCAACACAAAGCCGGAATCCATTTTACCCAAAGGAAATCAAATGCAAGTTTATTACGATAAAGACGCCGACCTGTCCCTGATCAAAGGCAAAACCGTCGCCATCATCGGCTACGGCTCACAAGGCCACGCCCACGCAGCCAACCTGAAAGATTCAGGCGTAAACGTAGTAGTCGGCCTGCGCCAAGGCGGCTCTTGGAAAAAAGCAGAAGCAGCCGGCTTCGAAGTATTGTCCGTAGCCGATGCCACCAAAAAAGCAGACGTAGTGATGATTCTGCTGCCCGACGAAAACCAACCCGTCGTATACAAAAACGAAATCGAGCCTAACCTGAAACAAGGCGCGGTACTCGCTTTCGCGCACGGTTTCAACGTCCACTACAACCAAATCGTACCGCGTACCGACTTGGACGTGATTATGGTCGCACCCAAAGGCCCCGGCCATACCGTACGCAGCGAATTCCTGAAAGGCGGCGGCGTGCCTTCCCTGATCGCCGTTTACCAAGATAAAAGCGGCAAAGCGCGCGACATCGCCCTGTCTTACGCCGCGGCCAACGGCGGCACCAAAGGTGGCGTGATTGAAACCAACTTCCGCGAAGAAACCGAAACCGACCTCTTCGGCGAACAAGCCGTATTGTGTGGCGGCGTGGTCGAACTGATCAAAACCGGCTTCGAAACCCTGACCGAAGCAGGCTACGCGCCCGAAATGGCATACTTCGAATGCCTGCACGAAATGAAGCTCATCGTTGACCTGATTTACGAAGGCGGCATCGCCAACATGAACTACTCCATTTCCAACAACGCGGAATACGGCGAATACGTTACCGGCGTGGAAGTCATCAACGACAAATCCCGCGAAGCCATGCGCAATGCCCTCAAACGCATCCAAACCGGCGAATACGCTAAAATGTTCATCCAAGAAGGCGCCGTCAACTACGCCAGCATGACCGCCCGCCGCCGTCTGACTGCCGATCACCAAATCGAGAAAGTCGGCGCACAACTGCGTTCCATGATGCCTTGGATTGCCAAAAACAAACTGGTTGACTTGGACAAAAACTAATTCGACTCGGTTCAACCATAAGCAAACCTGCCCGACGATTCGGGCAGGTTTTTTGTTACGTTGAGATTTTGAAAAATCAAAAATTCCAGTGGAAGAAAGGTCGTCTGAAAGACGAATTGACGATTTCAGACGACCTTTGGTTGAATTGGAAGTTATAGTGGTTCAGTTCAAAAGAACATAGCAACGAAGCTTTATCTGTGGTTTGTAGTGTTCTTTTTTATTTATGAATTCTAGGTCCGAAATCGGCTGTGACGAATTCTTGAACAATCATGACCGCGCAGTTGTCTTTACGTTTTTTCATAAAAAGCAGTTTTGCCTTTGCCGGGGCGGGTAACGTAAGAATGGATATGTCTTTACCGTCTAAATGGCCGATAAAACTGGGACTGCCTGCGAACTCTTCATAGTTTGTAGGTGGTAACGGACAGCGGTTATTGTGAAGTTCAAATTCAAGCTGCTTCATCTTGCCTTTTTCAGACGACCATTCAGCAAACGAAATACTACGGATACCGTATTGTTGATATGGATCTTGGTTAACATGGTATGTGCTGTTGAATTGTCTGTCGTTTTTTATAGTATGGTTAGCAGTTTGATTGATTTCATGCGCCAGTTCGGGGATATCAATGCTGCGACCGATTTTATCCAAGTCAATAAAACTGCCATCGCGGGCAGCTTCTACCAAGACCTTAGACAAAGACTTATCGTGCATATGCATGGTTTCCATCGTATCGGCTTGGGCAATATTGGCAGATGTAAGCAGTGCGCAAAATATCAAAAAATAAGATTTCATTTAAATCCTTGTTATTAAATAGAGTTTAAGAATAAAACAAAATTGCCTGCATAGAAGATGAGATATTATGAGGCATACTAATAATTTATTGAAATAATTTATTGAAATTTTTCCAACATGATTTTTCTTATGGATGAAAATTTTTTTGATGAATTATGTTTCAGCGCCATATAAATTTCATCATCAATTTTATTTTGGATTAATATCATATTTTCAATATATGGAATAATTTTCTCAGAGTTGATTGAGATCAGGTAGGCAGTTATCTCGCTATAAATATATGATTCTACGCGGAAATGGTCTAGTTTATTTAATAGTAAAGTTTCAATCGATTTCGAGTGATAGCTTTTTTCTTTTAGAGCATACACGATCCAAGAAATTACTTTCGGATGCCTGCTATTTAAATTTTTTATCAGATATTCTTCAATATAATCTCTTTTTGGAAAAAATGCAGAGCTGAAAGCAGTAGCCATAACGATAGAATATCTATGTATACGCCAAATCAATTGAATTTTTTCCTCTATTGCACAAAATTCTTTCTCTCCTAAGTCATAATGATGAAACAAATGTCCTAAAGAAGATATCGCTGAGGATTTTACGTTAATGCTTTTATCGTTGCTTATAAAATCAATTAAAAGAGATAAAACATCTTCAAGTTCAGATTTATCAAGCTTATTCTGAATCTGCCCGAGAATAAAAACAGCAATTTCCCTATGTCGACTATACCGGCTTGTTAAGAGGACATTTTTAACAATATCGCTAATTTCACAATATCGGAAAAATTGCAATCTTCTAGCTGCTTCGTATCGAATTTGAGTATTAGAATTCAGCAGGATATTGAGCAATTCAGTAGCTGATAAATCCTTACATGCCAAATAAGCATCAAAACTCAGAGAATCTCTATTTTTCATAATAGTTTACCTTGTCTTGTTTCTAATGCAGGAGGCTATCTTGAAAAATGTGATTTGATTTCATGAGTTTTAGCGTTTATGTGGACTTCAATAATTCCATGTCCACCTCTATGATGAGGATTTAATACTTGGGGAGAGTAGGTAAAAACATAATATTTGTTTTCTGTTTTATCAATGTAAGTGCTACATGATATATTGTAGTCGGAGATGTTTAATCCTTTAGCCTCTATCTCTTTCATGGAGAGGAATAGAGGCTGGGAGTATTCTTTTTCTATCGATAGTTTTTTACCCGAATATCTGTAAATTTCAAAAGAATCAGCCATAGTATTTTGCGGTATAAAGAATATAAAGAGTAAAGTAATCAGATATTTTTTAAGATTCATTTTTAGTATTAACTCGATAGGATTTAAAATTGAAGGAACCAAGTTTCATGGTTTATAGCAAGCTGTTGGATCAGCAGATGTAGGTTGGGTCGTGACCCAACATTCAGGTTGTTGTTGGGTTTGCCAACCCAACCTACGCTTACTATTCTTACGGATATTCCCGCAGATAAACGCGCTCGCCCTTGTCGTCATAACGCTTAATCAGACGCAGGCGGCCGTTTTTATCGTATTCGCGTGCCTCGCCGAAATACACGCCGTGGCGGTGCGGCAGCGTGTATTTCAATTTGCCGTTGGGATAATAGCCTTTGACCACGCCGTGGACTTTATCGTTTTCGTCATACGGCATCACGGTTTCCAACACGCGCTGACTGCCGTCGGTATAGTGGTACACCGTATAGCCGCCGTCCGCATGGTTTTCTCTGCGCATTGTGCCACCCTGTCCGTCTGCTGTTCCGCTGTTTTGCCAACGCCGCTGCCTCAACCGTTCTTCTGCCTCGCGGCCGCGCTGTATTTGCATTTCCAGCTGTCTTTGCTGCGGTGAAACAAAGCTGCCCTCCGGCACGCAGTTCATATTGCCGTACATCTGCAGGCAATGCGCTATCCGGTTCTGTTCCTGACGGTCCGCGCGCGCATTGGCCGCCGAATCCGCCCATGCCGCCTGAAACGGCAATGCCGCCAGTATGGATAGTGCAACGGATATTTTTTTCAAAACAGATATTTTCATATAAATTCCTTAGCAGATGTAGGTTGGGTCGTGACCCAACATTCAGGTTGTTGTTGGGTTTACCAACCTAACCTACGCTTACCATGCCAACAAATAATGATTTGAGTATATTGGATTTGAAGTTAATAGAATAGTTTATAGCAAGTCATATGAAAACTCTAAATTAGCCTGCATGCGTACTACACTCTTATAACTCTTCCGAATCTGAGAGATCCTCAAATCCAACAACATCATCATCGTGGTAGTTGATTAAAATGCCGTATGGCTCGGCAATAGGGAGCTGACTTTCTCTAAATACGATATCCCAATCTTTTGTTTTTTCATGAAACATAAACTCCGGAAAAGAAATCAATTCTTTGGTTTCGTCTAATTTATCTTTGTAATGATTAAATCCAAGTTGTTTGGGTTGGGTATATAAAATATTTCTTAAGAATAGTTCAGTTTTTGCTTTGATCTGAGGAAAGTTATTCATTTTACTTTGAATAAAGTTAAAATCTATTTCCTCCAAATCAAATGGTTGACTAACTTGAATAGAGAAAGACATTTCATTAAATATACCTTGAAGAAAAGATGTGTTTGTTGTTTCTTCAGTAATAAAGGTCAATTTGCCCAGAGGGGTATGAAATTTACCCATATTAGTGTCCTATATAAGGTATTAAATATTTAGAGTAAGCAAAATAGTTATTAAAGGTCGTCTGAAAAATTTCAGACGACCTTTTCTTCAATATCCTCTAATTTGCTATCACTCTTTCTTTCAAAGTCTTCAATAATCTCTTTATAACCTTAATCTGTATCTTAATACCCTTGTGGGTTAGATGGATGAGCACCAATTTTTAAGAAACGTGATAGTTTATAAATAATAATGTAAGACATTAATTTTGGGTTATTTGATATTTTTCATTATATTGGAAAGTTCTATTGGTACGGGTATATCATGTTCACTTGAACGTGAAATTTTTAGCAAATAACTATGTAGAATAAATTCAAAATCAGAAAATATTTTTAATTTGATTAGGCAACATATTTTTAACTCTTGGATTTTTAAGTCTCGCCAATTTTGATGGCTGGATAGTTTTGAAAAGTAATTATCCGGAATTTGCTCTATCATATCAAGGCAATGATTAAATTCCTTTAAGTCATAATAAATATGTGCTAGGTAGGCTTTGGCAAACATAGCATTTTCAGAATCAGAAGTAGCCTTTTTAAAGGGAATTTTTGCTTGTTCTAAAAGGGAAATTCTATTTTTATCTTCTGATAGATTAGCTTTTAAATATAAGTTATATCCTAAAAGATATGGGTAATTATTTAAATTTAATAAATTATTTAGAAGATAATCTATAAGGATTAATTTTGTTCGATTCTCCTCAGTCAATTCGATTACCTCAGTTATTACATAAGGATTGTTAGTTGATATTGAGTCTAAAGGGGAGTCGATATATTCCAAAGCATTCATAATATTAACTTATGGTTGTACTGTTTTCTTATAGTATATTCTCTGTTAGTTATATATTTTGCTATTGAATCATTCACTTACTTTACATCGATAATTGTAGGTTAGATCCCTAAAACCGTCATTTTGTATATAACAGGTTTGTAATATATGGGTCGTCTGAAACAGTTTCAGACGACCTTTTTCTTTATTTCTCTCTATTCTTTCAGCACCCTTTCTTTCAAAGTCTTCAACACACTTTTCACCGTCTTAATCCTCATCTCCACATCTTCCATCTGAGCCGTAAACTTCAACTTATCCGCCCCGGCCAGCCGGTATTTTTTATCCGTCTGAATCAACAGGATAATTTCTGTCGGGTCGATTTGGTGGTGTTTGCCGAAGGTAACGGTGACGGCTTCGCCGGTCGCGTCGATGGCATCGATACCCAATTCTTTTGCCGCAAGCCGTAAGTGGTGGCTCTCAATGAGGGTTTTGACGGGTTGTTCGGGCAGGCCGAAGCGGTCGACGAGTTCTTCATGTATCGCGTTGATTTGCTGCACGGTTTCGCAGACGGCGAGGCGTTTGTAGAGGACGAGCCGTTCGTGGATGTCGGGGCAGTAGCTTTCGGGCAGCAGGGCGGGGCTGTGCAGTTTGATTTCGGTGGTGATGCCCAGCGGTGCGTCGAGGTCGGGCTGGCGGCCTTTTTTGAGGTCGCGCACGGCTTGTTTGAGCATTTCGGTGTAGAGCGTGAAGCCGACCTGTATCATTTCGCCGGATTGACCTTCGCCGAGGATTTCGCCTGCGCCGCGGATTTCCAAATCCTGCATGGCGAGGGTGAAACCTGCGCCGAGTTCGTCTGCCGCCGCGATGGCGTCGAGGCGTTTTTCTGCGTCTTTGGTGATGTATTCGGGCGTGAGCAGGTAGGCGTAGGCTTGGTGGTGGCTGCGGCCGACGCGTCCGCGAAGCTGGTGCAGTTGCGCCAGTCCGAATTTGTCGGCGCGGTTGATGATGATGGTGTTGGCGTTGGGGATGTCGATGCCGGTTTCGATGATGGTGGAACAGAGCAATACGTTGAATCTTTGCTGCAAAAAGTCGCGCATGACTTGTTCCAGTTCGCGCTCACGCAGTTGTCCGTGTGCCACGCCGATGCGGGCTTCGGGCAGCAGGGTTTCGAGCCGCTCGCGCATGTTTTCGATGGTATCCACTTCATTGTGCAGGAAAAATACCTGCCCGCCGCGTTTGAGTTCGCGCAGTACGGCTTCGCGCACGCTGCCTTCGCTGAAGGGTTTGACAAAGGTTTTGACGGCGAGGCGGCGGCTGGGTGCGGTGGTAATCAGCGAGAAGTCGCGCAGGCCTTCGAGCGCCATGCTGAGGGTGCGCGGAATCGGCGTGGCGGTCATGGTGAGGATGTCGACATTGGCGCGTAGGCGTTTGAGCTGCTCTTTCTGGCGCACGCCGAAACGGTGTTCTTCATCGATAATCACTAAACCTAAGTTTTTGAATTTGATGTCGTCCTGCACCAATTTGTGCGTGCCGATAACGATATCGACCGTGCCGTCCGCCATACCTTCTAGTGCGGCTTTGGTGGCTTTGCTGTTGTTAAAACGCGAAAGGCTGGCGACTTTCACAGGGAAATCGGCGAAGCGGTCGGCGAAATTTTGCGCGTGCTGCTCGACCAGAAGCGTGGTCGGAGCGAGTACGGCGACCTGTTTGCCGCCCATCACCGCCACAAACGCTGCGCGCAGGGCAACTTCGGTTTTGCCGAAACCGACATCGCCGCACACGAGGCGGTCCATCGGCTTCGCCTGCGTCAAATCTTTAATCACGGCGGCGATGGCGGCGGCCTGGTCTTCGGTTTCCTCGTAGCCGAAGCCGTCGGCAAACGCCTGATAGTCCAACTCGTTGATTTCAAACTTGTGTCCCGATTGGGCGGCACGTTGGGCGTAGAGATTGAGCAATTCGGCGGCGGTATCGCGCGCTTTTTCGGCGGCTTTGCGCTTCGCCTTGTTCCATGCGCCGCTGCCGAGCTTGTGCAGGGCAACGTTTTCATGCGCCTGACCGGAGTAGCGGCTGATTAAATGCAGTTGCGAAACAGGCACATAAAGCTGCGCTTCGCCCGCGTATTCGAGCAACATCATTTCGTTGGTTTCGCCGCCCAAATCCATCGTTACCAAGCCCATATACCGCCCGATGCCGTGTTCTTCGTGCACGACGGGGTCGCCGATGTTGATTTCGGCAAGGTCGCGCAACAGGCCGTCTGAAACGGCGGCGTGTTTCTTGCGGCGGTTGTGGACACGCGAACGGGCGACGTATTGGTAAAGTTCAGATTCGGTGATGACGGCGATGGCACTTTGAGCGGCAACCGCTTTGCCCTCTCCCCAACCCTCCCCCACGGGGGAGGGGGCAGGCTGCTGTCGGATTTGCCCATGCAGACTATTTTCGACGGGGTGCAGGCTGCTTTCGGTTTTCAGGTCGTCTGAAATGGCTGCTGCATTCTGTTCCTTCTCCTGTGGGAGAGGGTTAGGGAGAGGGTTTGTTGCGGATGCGGAAAATTCGGTTTGGTCGGCAACCGTTTTGCCCTCTCCCCAACCCTCCCCCACAGGGGAGGGAGCAGGCTGCTGTCGGATTTGCCCGTGCAGACTATTTTCGACGGGGTGCAGGCTGCTTTTAGTTTTCAGGTCGTCTGAAATGGCGGCTGCATTCTGTTCCCTCTCCTGCGGGAGAGGGCTAGGGAGAGGGTTTATTACGGCTAAGGAAAATTCGGTTTGGTTGGCAACCGCTTTGCCCTCTCCCCAACCCTCCCCCACGGGGGAGGGAGCAGGCTGCTGTTGGATTTGCCCGTGCAGACTATTTTTGACGGGGTGCAGGTTGCTTTCAGTTTTCAGGTCGTCTGAAACGGCGGCGGCACTTTGTTCCCTCTCCTGCGGGAGAGGGTTTGTTACGGCTGCGGGAAATTTGGTTTGGTCGGTAACCGCTTTGCCTTCTCCCTCAGAGGTGGGAGTAGGTTGCTGTTGGCTCGGAGAGTGCAGCCCGCCCAGTTTGAATCCGTATGCCAACGGCGCGACTGTAATCATCAGCGGCTCGTGCGCCGATAAAAAGCCCTGCCAGTCGGACACAGGTTTGGCTTTCAAGCCGTTTTGCTGCAAGAAGCCGAGCATGGTTTCGCGCCGTCCCAAACTTTCGGCGCACAGCAAAATCCGCCCGTCAAAGGTCGTCTGAAAATCCTTCAATGCCTGCAACGGCTCGTCGGATTGGCGGTTGACGGCAAGGTCGGGCAGGGTGTGTTCCTTGCCGGAAACATCGGGCAGCACCTGTCCGTAGTTTTTCAGACGGCCTGCGAATACATCGGCAGAGAGATACAAATGCTGTGGAAGCAAAGGCGGATAGGTTTCATCGCCCTGCGCCATGGCGTAACGCGATTTGACGTCGCTCCAAAAGCGGTTTGCCTCAGCGTGAACGTCGCCCAATGAGACAAACAGCGCATCTTCGCCGATATAGTCAAACAACGTTTCCAGCTCGTTTTCAAAAAACAGCGGCAGATAATATTCCACGCCCGCGCCGAAGTGGCCGTTGCTGACGGCTTTGTACACGGCGGCATCGTTCGGATTGCCATCGACTTCCTCGCGGAAGCGGCTGCGGAAGATTTTTTGCGCCTCGCTGTCGGTGGGGAATTCGTGCGCCGGCAGCAGGCGGATTTCGGAAACGGGCGAGATGGTGCGCTGCGTGTCGGTGTCAAAGGTTTTGATGCTGTCGATTTCATCGTCGAACAAATCGATGCGGTAGGGCATTTCGCTGCCCATCGGGAATAAATCCACAATGCCGCCGCGCACGGCAAACTCGCCCGCCGCGACAACATGGGAAACATGGTTGTAGCCCGCATCCACCAAATCGGTTTTCAGACGACCTATATCCAAAGTCTGCCCCGTTTTCAGCCAAAACGTGCGCCCCGCCAAAAACGGCACGGGCGGCAGCTTCTGCATCGCCGTGGCAACCGGCACAAACAACACGTCCGCCGCGCCGCTCTTAATCTGCCACAACGCCGACAGCCGCTCCGACACCAAATCCTGATGCGGCGAAAAACGCTCGTAAGGCAGCGTTTCCCAGTCCGGCAGGAACACCGCCGTATCGTGCGGACGGAAAAACCGCCATGCCGTCTGAAGGCGCAACGCCTGTTCCGCATCTTGGGTCAGCACGACTTTGAGCCGCTTATGCGGCAGATAACGCGCCAAAGCCAGCGGCAGCGAGCCTTGCGAAAGATTGAGCCAACGGGATTTTTCACGGGGTTTGGGGATAGGGTAGTTCATGGCGTAGGGACAATGGCTTGCGGCAGCCGGAAAATTTTTCGGGCCGCCGTGGTAGGTTGTAAAAGTGGAATTTTAGCAGATTAAAAGCGGGTGTAAGGGATAGGATGGTTTGGTTGGTTTTCAGACGACCTTTGTGTGCCAGAGGGTCGTCTGAAAATGCTTGTCCGTAAAAACCGATTGAAATGGATAGACTGAATATTACGGTTTGTCCGGATAAGCCAATAACGGGCTGAAATCCGCTTTCCAAATATCCAGTTCATACAGTTGACCGTCGCTGTAAGAATATAGGGTTGCCAAAACCGGAATGCCGTCTTTATCGTGAAACAGGTATTCGGCGATTGGGATGATTTTTAGCGGGCGCGTTTGGTTTGTATCGCTGGAAAACAGAAAACTGCCCATTCCGCCGTCGTCGAGCGTGGTGACGCTGTTGGAAAAACGGGTTTCCAATCGGGCATATTGAGGTTTTTTGTTGGACAGAAGAAGATTCAGCAAATCGGTTTCGTCTGTCGTCATCGGGCGTTTGTTCAATAGTTCAACTCCATGTATCTGCTGAAAAAGGGATTGTTCGTCCGGATGTTTTCAGACGACCTTTGGCGGCAGGAAGTCATTCTAGCGGATGCAAGCCGGCAAAGACAGCGGCTGCTTTTTCAGACGACCTGCAAGGGTTTGTGATAAGGTATAAAACGTTCCTGTTTTTGGGAACGAGGTCGTCTGAAAACGGAGGGGAAGGATATGCCGCAGCAGAAGTGCAGGCAGCAGGCATTTCAGATTTGCGTTATACTTTTCCCGTCTGTGTACTTTACTTATGAGAAAGGCAGCAAAATTATGATCTTAGAATTCATTAAAAAACTGTTTGGCGCGACTGGCGGCGCATCGTCTTCGCCAAAACGCGGCGGCTGGAATGAGGAAGAGGGCGTGTATTACGCCAAAGGCAGCTACGATAACGCAGTAGAGTACAACAATGAGTTGATGTGCATTGCCAATTTTATGCTCTACCATATGGAAGACATGAACCAGGCAATGGACAAACGCGATTACGCCCAAGCCGAAAAAGTCCGTGTGCAGTGGATAGCCGCGATTCCCAATTACATCGCACAAGCCGATAAATTGGGTGCATACAAAGGCGATGCTTCCCTGTTGAATGCTTTGAAAAGCCATCTGCGTTTCTTTAGCGATTTGATGGAAGACGGCTATAAAAAGCTGATCCAAATCCGCGCTTCTGGCAAACACGGTTCGGAAGAAGATGAAGAGCAATTGGACGAGAACAACGAGAAAATCTTGGACAGTACCGATAAGTTCAATGAAGTGAGCGATGAGTTTTTGGAAAAATTCGAAGACGAATAAACCGTATAGGCGAATTTGTAAAACGCCATCCTATAGTGGATTAACTCTAAATCAGGACAAGGCGACGAAGCCGCAGACAGTACAGATAGTACGGAACCGATTCACTTGGTACTTCAGCACCTTAGAGAATCGTTCTCTTTGAGCTAAGGCGAGGCAACGCGCCGTACTGGTTTAAAGTTAATCCACTATAAAACCAAAAATCCTCTAAATTCCTTACGACAGAATTTAGAGGATTTTTTTCATAAGCCGTTTTTCTGAAAAAATATAGAGAACCGCTTATTGTCAAAAAGGTCGTCTGAAAAACGGTATGGCAGGTTTTGCTACAAGTTTTCAGACGACCTCTGTTCAAACTGCTACACCCGCCAGTTTGCCGATCATACCCGTAACCACCAACGCCGCCACACCCCACAGGCACACGCGCAAGACGGCGGGGGTGACGGGTGCGCCGCCGAGTTTGGCGGAGGCGTAACCCAGCGCGGCGAGTCCGAACAAAGTAGTTGCCGCCAGCGTAGGGATCAGGGCGGCGGGAGCGGTCAGCGCGACCAGCAGCGGCAGTATGGCGCCGGCGCAGAACGAACCGGCGGAGGCAAGCGCGGCTTGCATGGGCTTGGCGGCGGAGGTTTCGGTGATGCCGATTTCGTCGCGGGCATGGGCGGAGAGCGCGTCGTGTTCCATCAATGCTTGCGCGACTTCGACGGCAAGCGCGTCGGACAAACCGCGGCGGCGGTAAATTTCAGTCAGTTCTGCCAGTTCGGCATCAGGATTGGCTTCCAATTCGTAGCGTTCTTTGTGCAAGTCGGCTTTTTCCGTGTCCGACTGGCTGGATACGGAAACATATTCCCCCGCCGCCATCGAGACTGCGCCGCCAATTAGGGCGGAAACGCCGGTCAGCAGCAGGGTTTGGAAATCGGGGGCGGCGGCCGCAACGCCGGTCAGCAGTGAGGCGGTAGAAATCAGGCCGTCGTTCGCGCCCAATACGCTCGCGCGCAGCCAGTTGTTGCGGTTGCTGAAATGGCGTTCGCTGTGTTGTGAATACATGGCAGTGTTCCGGTGGCGTTTTGCGCTATGGTAGCACCGTATCGGTTTATCGGGGCGGCGTAATCATGTGTTTGCACGCTGAAAATCCGTCCACACTTGATAATCATTGTCGCTTAAACGGGTTTGTGGTATAAATCCTAGAAATTTAGCTCTAAACTCTAATAACTGCCGATTAACCGAGAATCATGATGACACACACCGAATCAAGCGCGCAGCCGTCAACTATGGACACGGCTGCTTTTTTAAAGCACATCGAATCCGCATTCCGCCGCATTTTTTCAGACGACCTCAACCTCATGCAATACCTGCCCGAAGACAAATGGCTTGCCTTGAAGCAGGCGGGTTTGCTGTTGCCCTTCCTCGACAAAAAACACGGCGGCCGAAAGGGCAGCCAGTTTGAAATCCAAGAAGTCCTGCGGATTGCGGGGCATTACGGCGTGCCCGTTACCCTGCGTACCGGCATCGAAGGCGCGCTGGTGTTGCAGCCTCTGCAAGAGTTTGGCGACGAAGCGCAAGTCGCGCAAGGTTTGGACATGGTTTTCAAAGGCGAGGGTGGTGGTTTGGGTATTACCGAACCCGAAACCTCCGGCGCGGCGATTGCCCGCGAAATGCAGTCCTACTACGAATATATCGACGAACAAACGATTTACGTCAACGCCGCGAAATATTGGCAGGGCAACTCGCAGAGCGACTTCCTCCTCGTTGCCGCCAAAGAGCGCAAAAACGGCAAACTCTCCAAAGTCATCAACCTGCTGCTCGTACCCAAGCAATACATCCGCTACGAAGCCCTCGCATCCGAAGGCCTGCGCGCCGTCCGTTACGCCGTCAACCGCATTGATGCCGAAATGCCCGCCGCCGCCGTTATGAAACTCTCGCAGAGCGACGCCGCCGGTTTGCGCGCGTTCCAAAACATCTTTATCCGCAGCCGCCTGCAACTGATCGGCATGACGCACGGCATCATGGAATATATCCTTGACAACCTGAACCGATATGTCCGCCACGACATCAAATTCGTCGATTATGAACGCCGCGAAATCCAACGCCGCCATCAGGTTTCCGAGATTCTTTACCGCTACGTCTGCCATTGCGTTTCGCCCGTTGCCCCCGTCGCCCATCAACTGATGGAGGCAAACATCATCAAAACCCTCGCCACGGAATACACTTACGCCGCCGCCCAAATGTTGCAAAAACTCTTGGGCGCGAAGGGTTTTGAACGCGGACACACCGCCAGCAATATCGCTATCGACATCCGCCCCTTCACCATCTTCGAAGGTCCGAACGATATGCTTTATGCCGAAATTTACGACCAGTTCGTCCGCGCCACCGCCGAAGAAAAAGAAGCAGGCATTAAGTTGGACAAAAACCAAACCCTGCTCGACCGCCTGCAAACCGACGCTCGCTTTGCCGCCGTTGCGCGCGACTACACCTTACCTGAAGACATCCGCAGCTTCCTGCAGGAACGCACCCTGACCGACGCCTGCGCCTTGCAAAAAGTCTTCATCGGCAAAATCATCGCCCGACTCTTCGTCTTCGTACAGGCGGAACACGAAGACACCGCAGCCTTCCTGTTGAACGACATCCGCAAAGACATATTGGACTGCCGATATTGCGGTTGATGGTTTAAGGCAGAGAGGTCGTCTGAAATCGGTTTTCAGACGACCTAGGGCGGATTTTCATATTTTCAATTCAAAAGCAGCTTCGTTACGAAAATCAAATGAATCAATTGATTTAGCCATGTTCATTGACTTTCAGACGACCTCCAAGCCTATGACCCTCTCCAAACTTCCTCTTTGGCAGACTCCCGAACAAGTCTGCGACATCTTACTTGCGCTGCCGGAAAAGCAGCGCAATCGTGCGTTGTACGAACTCGTTTCCCTTTTTGATCATGAAAACCCACAAGGTCGGACGGAAGCCGAAAGTCAGCTTGCCGCCCTGCGCCTGCTGTGGCATGACCCGCGTTTTCAAGGTTTGGAAAGCATCAAGCATTGGTTACGCGATGTGCTTGGGCTGGACGAGTCAAACGGTTCATGGCTTACGTTGCAGAGCGACATTGAAACGCTGATGGAAATGCTCCATCCCGAAACCTGCCGCACTTACGGAGAATACGGCGGTATGTTCAAAAGCGCGCAAACGCTCGAACCTTTTGTTGCCCGAATGTTCGAGCGCGATACCGAAGCCTCGCGCAGCATGGCTTGGGACTGTCTGTATTGGAACAAAGAGCTCCGCTGTTTACGCCCCGATTGGGATGAATGGTTGAAAGAAGAAATCCGAAATCTGCGTGGTAAATACGGCGAAAACAAATAGCCGCCGCAACTGATTCAGGTTGACTGAAAGGTGTTTCTGACTTTGAGCGGCTGAAAATCAAACCCGACTGTTTTTTATAGTGGATTAAATTTAAATCAGGACA
>NZ_KV821480.1:5816-15977 GCF_001815675.1 Neisseria sp. HMSC065D04 | reverse complement strand
GTATTGTACCATTTTGTTTTTAATTGACTATACTCGATCGAACAATTCCCTCCCGAAATAGATTTCGAAACTGTCGCCGTCTTGAAAAAACTGGCTTCCGCCCATCGTTATCTGGCCGAATTAAAAGGCATCTGCCGCAGTATTCCCAACCAAGGCATTCTGATTAACACGCTGTCTTTGCAGGAAGCCAAAGACAGTTCCGAAATCGAAAATATCATTACCACCCATGACGAACTGTTCCGCGCAGGAATATCGGCAAGCCCGTCTAGTCCTGCCATCAAAGAAGTGCAGAATTATGCTTCAGCACTGCATTGTGGCTTCGGCCTTATCCAAGAACACGGAATGCTGACCAACAATCATATTTTGACGATACAGGCCGAGTTGGAAAGAAACCGTGCCGGATTCCGCAAACAGTCGGGAACGATGCTGAAAAACGACCGTACCGGCGAAACCGTCTATACGCCGCCGCAACATACGGACGACATCATTCGCCTGATGGGCAGATTGGAAGCATTTATCAACGACGACAACACGGAAAAACCTATCGACCCGCTGATCCGCATGGCGCTGCTCCACCATCAGTTTGAAAGTATCCACCCGTTTTACGACGGCAACGGCAGAACAGGCAGGATTATCAATGTGCTGTATCTGGTTTTAACCGGATTGCTGGATATTCCCGTCTTATACCTCAGCCGCTATCTGGTGCGGAACAAAAGCGAATATTACCGCTTGCTGCAACACGTACGCGATACGGGCGAATGGGAAGGTTGGCTGCTGTATATGCTGGAAGCCGTGGAACAAACCGCCAAGGATGGCATCGATACCGTGCAGCACATCCATCAGGCGATGCTGGACTACAAACACCGCATCAGGGAAAACTTCAGTTTCTACAGCCAAGACCTGATTAACCACCTGTTCAATCATCCCTACACAAAAATCGATTTCCTGATGAAAACGCTGAACGTTTCCCGCCCCAGTGCCGCCAAATATCTGGACGAACTGACGGAAGGCGGATTCCTGCACAAAGAAAAGATAGGCAGAAGCAACTACTATATCAATATCGCGCTGATGGATATTTTATTACCAACCAATTGATAAAATTAGAAATTTATTTAAATATTAAATCAATATATTACTTATCTCATACCCGCTGGTTTACCCATACAAACAGGCGTATAGTTCCAAATATTGTAAACCCATCATCACCACCCAAGGAGCCAAACCATGAAACCTGTTTTGCTTGCCGCGCTGATTTCCTGTTTTTCCGTTGCTGCCTATGCGGCCTGTACCGACAGCCAGCAGCAGTGTGTGATTTATAAAAACGGTAATGTCGCGGCTGAAGGCGGCTGTTCGGTCAACAAGTGTCAGAATGCCGATGCGCAGGTGTTGAAATGGAAGCTGAAAAACGGTAAAGGCGTAACCGTCGAAATCGGGAAAAACGGCAAGGTTTTGGTGAACAAAAAACCGGGAGCGAAGGCGAGCAACAGCAACGCGGCGGGCATGGGCTTGACGTGTTATGCCGCCGATGCGGACAAGCGTGAGCAGTTCTGTTCGACCAATTATTGATACAGGATTGGCATGAAAAAGGTCGTCTGAAACCTGAATCGGTTTTCAGACGACCTTTTGTTTGAGCACATCGTTATCAGCGTTTGACCCCGCTGAGCCTTGCCCAGCCTTCGTCGATTTCGGCTGGTTCGATGTCGAACCATTGGCGGTAAATGCCGCTGAGTTCTTCGACTTGTTCGTCCAGCAAACCGGACAACACGATGCGGCCGCCTTGTTTGGTACGGGCGGCAAGCATTTCGCCGAGCATGCGCAGGGGGTTGGCGAGGATGTTGGCGACGACGATGTCGAATTGTCCTTGCGGCAAACCGTCGGGCAGGTAGAACTGTGCGTCGACATTGTTTTGTGCGGCGTTGTCCTTGCTGGCGCGGATGGCTTGTTCGTCAATATCGACGCCGACGGCAGAACCTGCGCCGAGCTTGAGGGCGGCGATGGTCAGGATGCCGGAGCCGCAGCCGTAGTCGAGGACGCTTTCGCCGCCTTTGAGTTGTGTGTCCAGCCACTTGAGGCAGAGGCGCGTAGTCGGGTGGCTGCCTGTTCCAAAGGCTAGCCCGGGGTCGAGCTGGAGATTAACGGCATTGCTGTTGGGCGCTTCGTGCCAAGAGGGGGTAATCCACAGGCGTTCGGAAATTTGGATGGGGTCGAACTGCGCTTGGGTCAGGCGCACCCAGTCTTGGTCGGCGAGGATTTCGCTGGTGTATGCCAAGTCTTTCAACCCGCATGCTTGGCTGGCGGCTTGAATCATGGCTGCGGCATCGTCATTTTCGCCGAACAAGGCGATGACTTTGCTTTGCTGCCAGATTTGTTCGGTCGGCATACCGGGTTCGCCGAAGATGGCTTGTTCGTTTTCGGTGCCTGCGTAGGCGTCTTCGATGGCGGCGGAGAGTGCGCCGTGTTCCATCAGGGCATCAGCGAGGCGTTCGGCAACGGCGTCGTTGACGTTTATGGTGATTTGTTGATAGGGCATGATGGGCTTTCTCGGTGGGGTCGTCTGAAATTAGGAAACGACGGTCAAATACACGATGTTGGTCGTTTGCGGTATGTTTGGACTATGGGCGCAACAGCGGGCCACTTACTTCGGATTGAATTGTTTTTCTGCCTGAACACGTTTTTTTCTTGCGTGAAATGGGGGCGGACAGGTTGGTTCAATCATATTCTAGGCTTGCCGGCAATCGCGGATGTGCACCCGAAATCAGGTTTCAACCTGTCTGAAAAAAGGTCGTCTGAAAGCCATATGGTTTTTCAGACGACCTTCGACTATCCAAGCGGGACGGTTTTATTTGTCCTGTTTGGCTTTGCGTTCTTCCAGCCAGTGTTCCAGATAATGGATGCTGACGCCGCCTTTTTCAAAACCGGGGTCGCTGAACAAATCGCGGTGCAGCGGGGTATTGGTTTTGATGCCGGTTACGGCAAGCTCGGCGAGGGCGACGCGCATTTTTGCCATTGCCTGCTCGCGGGTTTTACCGATGACGCAGACTTTGCCGATCAGGCTGTCGTAGTACGGCGGGATGCGGTAGCCTTGGTAAATATGGCTGTCCACGCGGATGCCGAAGCCGCCGGGCAGGTGGCAGCTTTCAATCAGACCGGGGCTGGGGATGAAGTTGTACGGGTCTTCCGCATTGATGCGGCACTCGAAAGCATGGCCTTCGATGTGGATGTCTTTTTGCTTGTATTGCAAAGGCAGGCCGCCGGCAATGCGGATTTGTTCCTGCACGATGTCCACGCCGGTAATCAGCTCGGTAACGGGGTGTTCGACTTGGACGCGGGTGTTCATTTCGATAAAGAAGAATTCGCCGTTTTCATACAGGAATTCAAACGTACCTGCGCCACGGTAGCCGATACGTTTGCAGGCGTCGGTACAGGCTTTGCCGATTTTTTCGCGGGCTTTTTCGTCGATGAAGGGAGCGGGTGCTTCTTCGATGACTTTTTGGTGGCGGCGCTGCATGGAGCAATCGCGCTCGGCGAGGTAGATGGCGTTGCCGTGTTCGTCGGCAAGCACTTGGATTTCGACGTGGCGCGGGCGTTGCAGGTAGCGTTCCATATAGACCATCGGATTGCCGAACGCCGCGCCTGCTTCGGCTTTGGTCATTTCGACGGATTTGATCAGGTCTTCTTTTTTCTCGACCACGCGCATACCGCGTCCGCCGCCGCCGCCCGATGCTTTGATAATCACGGGATAACCGACTTTGTCGGCAGTTTTGAGGATTTCGGCGGGGTCGTCGGACAGGGCGCCGTCCGAACCGGGAACGCAAGGTACGCCCGCTTCAATCATCGCGTGTTTGGCGGAAACTTTGTCGCCCATCAGGCGGATAGTTTCGGCTTTGGGGCCGATGAAGATGAAACCGGACTGTTCGACCTGTTCGGCAAAATTGGCGTTTTCGGCAAGGAAGCCGTAGCCCGGGTGGATGGCATCCGCGCCGGTAACTTCTGCGGCGGCGATGATGGCGGGGATATTGAGATAGCTTTGTGCGGAAGCGGCAGGGCCGATGCACACGGATTCGTCGGCAAGTTTGACGTGCAGACTGTCTTTGTCGGCTTCGGAATGCACGGCGACAGTGGCGATACCCATTTCACGGCAGGCACGCAGGACGCGCAGCGCGATTTCGCCTCGGTTGGCGATTAATACTTTTTTCAGCATGATGACCTTTCCTGTGGTTTCAGACGACCTGCTTGTTACCTTTTGCTCAACGCATTGCGGATTTTTTCATCGGTCTTGTATTGGCTCAACGCGTACACCGCCCACATGGCGGCAGGAATCCAGCCGATTAAGGTGAATTGGAGAATCAGGCAGATAATGCCCGCAATCGGACGGCCGATGGTGAAGAATACGGCGAAAGGCAGGAAGATGGCTAACAACAGGCGCATGGTGGAAATCCTGAGTTGGAAAGCATTTCAGACGACCTCTCCGCAATCCGGAAGGTCGTCTGAAAACGAATTATTCGATGATGAAGAGCGGCTCGCCAAATTCCACAGGCGTACCGTTTTCCACCAGAATTTCTTTAACCGTGCCGGATTTCTCGGCTTCGATTTCGTTCATCAACTTCATCGCTTCGATGATACACAGCGTATCGCCGGCTTTGACTTGCTGACCAACTTCGACGAAGGCGGCGGCATTCGGGCCGGGCGCGCGGTAGAACGTACCGACCATAGGCGATTTTTGCGCGTTGGACAGGTCACGGGCGGCAGGCGCTGCGGGAGCGGGGGCTGCTGCTGCGGCAGGCGCGGCGGCGGGTGCAGGGGCAGGCACCGCAACTTGGGCGGGTGCTGCATAAACGGGAGCCGGAGCGGCGGTGGCGCGGGTGATGCGGACTTTTTCCTCGCCTTCGGTCACTTCGATTTCGGCGATACCTGATTCTTCTACTAAATCAATCAGTTTTTTTAATTTGCGCAAATCCATTTTCGTTCCTTTACGATACGGCCCAAATGTCGTGAAGCGGCCGTGTTTGTTGCGTGATATTTCAGAAAACAACCGGCCTGCGGCAACGGCGCAAGCCGGACGGTATTGGGTTGCATAAAGGGCATTCGCAGGAGCAGAAACCCCGTAAATGAATTTGACTATTTTCCCGAACTTGCCGACAAATGTCTAGCAAAATCTCGAAAAAAGGCGGTTTTTGAACAAAACGGGCAAATTCGGAGATTTCGCCCGAATGCGTATTTTTTCAATGAGTGTTTATTCTAATTTGTTGGTTTATGAAGGGAAAAGGTCGTCTGAAAAAAGCCAAAGTGCGTATAATGACCGCCTGACAAAATTTGTAAGCATCAAAATAAGATTATGGACATTTCCGATTTCGATTTTACCCTGCCCGACCGATTAATTGCCCAGCACCCGCCCAAAGTGCGCGGTAGCAGCCGTCTTTTGGTCGCGCTGCCCGATATGCCGCTGCAAGACCGCGTGTTCGGCGATTTGCCTGATTATATTGAGGCGGGCGACGTTTTAGTGTTCAACAACACCAAAGTCATGAAAGCGCGGCTGTTCGGACAAAAAGAGAGCGGCGGCAAAATCGAGGCCTTGATAGAGCGCGTTTTGGACAACCACACCGCGCTGGCGCACATCCGCTCGTCCAAATCGCCCAAACCCGGCACGAAGCTGATTTTTGAAGGCGATATTTGTGCCGTCATGGTTGAGCGTGCGGACGAACTGTTCTGCCTGCGCTTTGAAGGCGAACAAACCGTTTACGAGCTGCTGGAGCAAAACGGCCATTTGCCGCTGCCGCCTTATATCGAACGCGCTGCCGGCGCGGATGACGACATGCGCTATCAAACCGTCTATGCCAAACATCAGGGCGCGGTCGCGGCGCCGACGGCAGGTTTGCATTTTACGGACGAGCTTTTAGGTCGTCTGAAAGCCAAAGGCGTGGAAACGGCGGAAGTCACCCTGCACGTCGGCGCGGGAACGTTCCAGCCCGTGCGCGTGGACAAAATCGAAGAACACAAAATGCACAGCGAATGGTTTGACGTACCGCCCGAAACCGTCGCCGCCATCGAAGCCGCCCATGCGCGCGGAAACAAAGTTTGGGCAGTCGGCACCACTTCCATGCGCGCCCTTGAATCCGCCGCGCGCGAGACAGGTCGTCTGAAAGCGGGACAGGGTGACACCGATATTTTCATCACGCCGGGCTACCGCTTCCGCGTCATCGACCGCCTGATTACCAATTTCCACCTGCCCAAATCCACGCTTCTGATGCTCGTCAGCGCGTTTTCGGGCATGGAACACATCCGCGCGGTATACCGCCATGCGGTCGAACATGAATACCGTTTTTTCAGCTACGGAGACGCGATGGTTTTGGGGCGCTCGGAACCTTAAAAATCTCTGAAGAAAAACGTCGTCTGAAAACGATTCAGACGACGTTTTTTTGGGAAGGTTTATAAAGTGGGCAATCTGCAATACATAAAAACCGATTATGCCCAATCTGTCCAAACCACCCCACCCTGTTCATACATGCGATTCAAACCTCTGCCGGTTGAAAACCAAATCAAATTCATAGCCTTCCAGCACTTCCCTGATTTGCTTGACTTCTTCGGGCATCAGCACGACTTCTGTATATTGTGAAATATATTCCGCAAAATCAGAGTCTTCCGTAACGTTGTCCGGCATCATGGTTTGAAATTGGCAATTACCCGGAAAAACCACCACCGAAGAAAACGCCCGCGTCGGCAGGTGGAGCTTCTCAGACAAAATCCGAATGTATTGCTGGTTTTTCAACAAAGGGTTGGGGAACAGCGTCTTGCTTTTGTGAAACTTCTGCGTCCACATCCCATTGCCGTCGTCGCCCCAAATCCTGCCCTGATAATTCGGCGTGGCAACCACGAAAATCCCGAAACAGGACACATAAACATAATCAATCTGTTCATGCTGCCCGTCCCGATAAATATCCAAGCCGCGAAACTCATGATAGACAGATTCGTCCAAGCTGCAATCCGCACGGACATTGACGGCGAAACGGCTGATAAATTGTTTGACAGGCGTATTTTTAGACAGGCAGGTTGCCAGCACAAATGCCGCTGCACAGCCCGTCAGCACAAGACCGCCCGAAGACAGAAAGTCGGTATCCATAAATGATATTTTCCCGCAAATACTGCCGCTCCTGCATGAACAGCACTCCCCATACCCCATACAGACGGCAAAAATGTTATTTTTTATAATGTATTAGCTTATTTATAATGCTAATGTAATTTTTTACGATTATAACGCAATTTATATTATTTACAATAAAAAATACCATTTGTATAAAATTTACACCGCTTATCATTTTTTGAATCAGTCATTCTTCAGACTGACATTGCCTGACCATTTCCATCCCTTCACTTTCCAAATCCAAAAAATCTCCTGATTATTCAATCTCAAGCATTCATCATAAATTAATCCGAAACCGACGCGCAAATTTTCAAAAAACCAATCCCGCTACAAAAATAATCTGTGACATCAATCCGCCACACCTCTTTAAGTGTCGGCAAAATATCACACTCCCCGACAGCCCTTCCCTGCCTCTGTTTTCAGACGACCCCAATAATATTTCCAACCTCCCGACACAGTTCCCAAATACGACACCGCCGATAACACTTTGTATAGAAATAGTTTCTTTAGTTTTTATAAACACAAAAATAAAATGAGAACCTTTACCCACATTCCAAAAACATATTTACCCGATTCGTTTACTGTCTCAAAAGCCGGCGAAACAACAATTATTTACGATAAATTTTAACGGACATACTCCTTTTTCACGCTGCTTGCTTTATACTTACCCGATATAAACGGTTGAATTTACGGATAAACGCAAAAAGAATCAAACTCATTTTGCCCTACCGTTTCAGCCCCTAAAAACCAATCTTATTGATAAAGAAAGCCTCACTATGGAAACCAAACGTCTCTCTTCCCTTCTCAAACTCATCGCCAACCCCGACCGCATGACCATTTTGTTCATGCTGATGGACAGCGAACGCAGCATCGCCGAATTATCCGAAGCGCTCGGACAGCCTGCGACCGCCGTTTCCAACCATCTCGCGCGCCTGCGCTCCGAAGGTCTGATCGATTTCACCCGCTACCACCGCATCATCGAATACCGGCTGGTATCCGAAGAAGCTGCCGTCATCCTCGATACGTTGCGCAATTTAGAAAACCGTAAAGCCGCCTGAAGGCTGTTGAGCCTTGTTTTCTCAAACGGATTTTTGTTTCAAAACCGGCAGCCGCCGAAATTCCCTGATGTTACAATAGCGTCCCGTTTACCCAACAAAGCGGTTTTCATGAACCGCTTTTGTTTTGTCCTTATTCTGCCCGATAAGCCCGAAATGCTTTTCAGACGACCCTCACACACGGAACCCGCATGAAAATCACCACTTGGAACGTCAATTCCCTCAACGTGCGCCTGCCGCAGGTGCAAAACTGGCTTGCCGACCATCAGCCCGATGTCCTCGTCTTGCAAGAACTCAAGCTCGACCAAGACAAATTTCCCGCCGCCGCCCTGCAAATGATGGGCTGGCACAGCGTTTGGAGCGGGCAAAAAACCTACAATGGCGTCGCCATCATCAGCCGCAGCGAACCGCAAGACGTACACGTCGGCCTGCCTGCCCTGCCCGACGACCCGCAACGCCGCCTCATCGCCGCAACCGTCAACGGCGTGCGCGTCATCAATGTCTATTGCGTCAACGGCGAAGCCCTCGACAGCCCGAAATTCCAATATAAAGAACAATGGTTTGCCGCATTGACTGAATTTGTCCGCGACGAAATGACCCACCACGAAAAACTGGTCTTGCTCGGCGACTTCAATATCGCGCCCGCCGATGCCGACTGCTACGATTCTGAAAAATGGCATGAAAAAATCCACTGCTCATCCATCGAAAGACAGTGGTTCAAAAATCTGCTGGATTTGGGCTTGACCGACAGCCTGCGCCAAATCCACCCCGAAGGCGCGTTTTACACTTGGTTTGACTATCGCGGCGCGATGTTCCAACGCAAACTCGGACTGCGCATCGACCACCAGCTCATCAGCCCCGCCCTGTCTGCCGTGTTGAAAGACGTTTATGTCGATTTGGACGCGCGCGCGCAAGAACGCCCCAGCGACCATGCGCCAGTCGTGGCTGAATTTGATTTGTAAGGCGTAATCTTTAAAAAAGGTCGTCTGAAAACTTCATTTTTGAGTTTTCAGACGACCTTTTGCTATTCGCTTCTGACTCGAGGCCGACTCTATAGTGGATTAACTTTAAATCAGGACAAGGCGACGAAGCCGCATACAGTACAGATAGTACAGGCGAGGTAACGCCGTACTGGTTTAAAGTTAATCCACTATATATCTTGCCGCTATTCCAACGTTCCACCTACTACCCGCGCGCCCAACGCTTCCTTCAAAGGCAAAGCGTTCAAGCGTTGCAAGGTCGTCTGAAATTCGGCGAACGGTATCGGTTCCGAACCGAAACGATGCATATGCAGGGTATCTTGCTGACAGTCAATCAACTCGATGCCCAATCCGGCAAGAAACGGGACGGCTCGCGCGAAGGCGATTTTGGAGGCATCCGGCTCAAGGGCGAACATGGATTCTCCGTAAAATACCCGTCCGATTTGTACGCCGTAAAAGCCGCCCGCCAGTTTCAGACGACCTGTTTCATCGGGATAGAAACATTCAAACGAATGCGCATGACCCAAGCGGTGCAGCTCGGTATAAGCGGCTTGGAATTCGGGAACAATCCATGTGCCGTCCTGACCGGGGCGCGGAAAGGCGGCGCAATGCGCAATGACGGCTTCGAAGCATTGGTTGACCGTTACCCGATAGGGTTTGTTGCGCAAGGCTTTCGCCAACGAACGCCCGATATGCAGATTTTCAGGCACGATGACGGCACGCGGATCTATGGTGTGCCAAAAAAACCAGCCGTCTTCGCTGAACCACGGGAAAATCCCCTGCCGATACGCCGACAGCAGCCGTCCCGTGTCCAAATCGCGGCTGATACCGACCACGCCGTCGCATTCTTCCAGCGCGTAAAACGGGTCGGGGAAAGTGTAATCATTAGGGTAAAGCAAGGGGATACTCATTAAAAATCCTAAGGTATAGTGGATTCACTTTAAACCGGTACGACGTTGCCTCGCCTTGTCCTGATTTAAATTTAATC
>NZ_KV821480.1:0-5716 GCF_001815675.1 Neisseria sp. HMSC065D04 | reverse complement strand
TTGTCCTGATTTAAATTTAATCCACTATATTATTCTGATTTGCAGCGGCATGATGTTCATGTTTCGCAAAAAATTTCAGACGACCCCAAATTCTCATCCGAGGTCGTCTGAACATCAAACATCTTTTAAAACGGGAATCAGCGTTTGCTCTTCGCTTGGCACTCGCCGCACACGCCGTACATATAAAGCGCATGGTCAACGATGCGGTAGCCGTTTTCTTCCGCGATTTTGTCTTGCAAGGCCTCGATTTCAGGATTGTGGAATTCCGTTACCTCGCCGCATTTCACGCAGACGATATGGTCGTGGTGGTCGCCTTTGTCCAATTCGTAAACCGCCTTGCCGGTTTCAAAATGGTGGCGCTGCAAAATGCCTGCCTGCTCGAACTGGGTCAACACGCGGTAAATCGTCGCTACGCCGATTTCCACACCCTCTTCCAGCAAAATACGGTACACATCTTCGGCACTCAAATGCTCTTCAGCATGCGACTCGAACAAATCCAAGATTTTCAAACGCGGACCGGTAACCTTCAAACCGCTGTCTTTCAATTGCGCAATATTGCTGAATTTTTCCATAATATTCAATATCCCTGTGAAGTAATAGACGTTATAATACGCAATTTCAGCCCGCTTGCCCACTATTACGCCATAGCGGTTTGCAATAAAACCACAAGTTTTGTTTGCATACAAACGATAGCCGGCTGAAATTATAATCAAAGAGATGATTATCGTTTGCTTTTTCAAAAAATTCAAGCAATGATACCCTTCCACCCGAATTCGAACAGAAAGGCATATCCGTGAACAAACCCCTCTGTCTTGCCCTCGTCGCCCTCATCGGACTTTCCGCATGCAGCGCCGAACGCGTTTCCCTGTTCCCCTCCTACAAACTCAAAGTCATCCAAGGCAACGAACTTGATCCCCGCGCCGTCGTCTCCCTTCAAGCAGGCATGAGCCGCGACCAAGTCCAACTCCTGCTCGGCACCCCGCTGCTGCGCGACGCATTCCATGCCGACCGTTGGGACTACACCTTCAATACTAGCCGCAACGGCATCATCAAAGACCGCAGCAACCTCACCGTTTATTTTGAAAACGACGTCCTTGTCCGCGCAGAAGGCGATGCCATCCAAAAATCCATCGAAACCCTCCAAGCCGAACAAAAAGCAGCCCAAACTGCACAATAATCATTAAGGAAACCGCATGAGCGCATTGAAAATCGCCATCGCCGGCGTCAACGGCCGCATGGGGCGCGTACTGGTTGAAGCCGTCAACAACCATCCCGACACCGTCCTCTCCGGCGCACTCGAACACGCCGGCTCCGAAGTCTTAGGCTTGGATGCAGGTTTCGCCTCCGGCATCAAAACCGGCATCGCCATTTCAGACGACGTTGACGCCGTCCTCGCCCAAAGCGACGTACTCATCGACTTCACCCGCCCCGAGCCGACCCTCAAACACCTGCAAAAATGCGTTGAAAAAGGCGTCAACATCATCATCGGCACCACCGGTTTCGACGACGCAGGCAAAGCCGCCATCCGAGCCGCAGGCGAAAAAACAGGTATCGTCTTCGCCGCCAACTTCAGCGTCGGCGTCAACCTCACCTTCCACATCCTCGACACCGTCGCCCGCGTCCTAAACGAAGGCTACGACATCGAAATCATCGAAGGCCACCACCGCCACAAAGTCGACGCCCCCAGCGGCACCGCCCTGCGCATGGGCGAAGTCATCGCCGACGCACTCGGCCGCGACCTCAAACAATGCGCCGTTTACGGCCGCGAAGGCCACACCGGCCCGCGCGATCCGTCCACCATCGGCTTCGCCACCGTCCGCGCAGGCGACATCGTCGGCGACCACACCGCCCTCTTCGCCACCGACGGCGAACGCGTCGAAATCACCCACAAAGCCAGCAGCCGCATGACCTTCGCCGCCGGCGCCGTCCGCGCCGCAGTTTGGGTCAACGGCAAAACAGGTTTGTACGATATGCAGGACGTTTTGGGATTGAAAAACCGCTAAAACCGTTTTCATCCGCATGACACAAAAAGGTCGTCTGAAAAATGTTTTTCAGACGACCTTTTGATTATTGATTGAAGACTGAACCGACCACCGTAGCTTATTGCTTACGCTTATCCCACCAAGCGAATAAGTTGCCCAAGACGGTTCCCGATACGGAGTGCCAGACGCAGGCGACGGCGGTGGCGACGGCGGATTCGGCGTTACCCGGGAAGAATTTGGCGCTCAGACCCGTGGCGAGACCGGCGTTTTGTACGCCGACTTCGATAGCGATGGTACGTTTTTTGGCGGTGTTCATACCGGTTAGCGCGCCGCTGTAATAGCCGAGGATGTAGCCGCCGATATTGTGTGCGGCAATGGCGAGCACCATAACTAAGGCAGATTCGGCAAAACGGTGGCCGTGGACGGCTGCGACGCCGCCGACGATGCAGGCAAAGGCGACAACGGCAACTGCAGGCATAATGGCGCGTACATCTTCAAACCAGTGTTTTTTGTGTAGCAAGATATTGGCGGCAGAACCGATAACGACGGGCAACAGGGTAACGAGCAACATAAACTTGAACATGCCCCAGCCATCCATTTCGACGGTTTGCCCGACAAGGTAAGTCATCCACAGCGGCGTCATAACGGGCGCGAGGACGGTGGAGACGGTGGTCATCCCGACTGAAAAGGCAACATCGCCTTTGGCAAGGAAACTCATGATGTTGGACGAAACCCCGCCCGGGCAAGTACCGACCAAAACCAGACCCAGCGTCAATCCGGGCGAAAGGTTGAAGGCTTTGGCGATACCGATGGCGAGCAGCGGCATAATGGTGTATTGGGCAACTGCGCCGATGAAAATATCGAGCGGGCGTTTAGCCAAAATTTGATAGTCTTCTTTGCCTAGAGTCATGCCCATGCCGAGCATAATGATGCCGAGTACGACGACTTGCGTGTCGCCTTTCACCCATGAAAAGGTAGCGGGTTCGATAAAGGCGACGATAGAGGCAAGGACTATAATCAGTGCGGTGAATCGGGTCATTTGCCGGCTGACGGCAGTCAGAAAGTTCATAGTTTGCTCCTTTGTAGGTTGTTATGTATGGCAGCGATTGCCATAATTTAACGGATATTAACTTTTCTATGCAACTCTGGCAACGATAGCGGAAGCAATCGGCAATTGAATAAATAAATGAATAGTCGGCACTATATTGCTGCTTATCTCTTACTGACAGAATCTAAATTTTCAGACAACCCCATCCAAACATCAAACAGTTCTTTTACCCACGCTGTGGCAATTCACGCCCTCCCATTTGTTTTTAAACCATTACAGTAGGCAATCCCGCCCTGCTACGCAGGATTTGTTACAATGTGCCTTTCTTTTTGTACTGCTCATCCATTATGACTGATTCCCAACCAAGCACTATGCAGCGGATTTTTTCGCGCAATATGTTGATTTGTATTTTTACGGGCTTCACATCGGGGCTGCCGCTTTATTTCCTGATTAACCTGATTCCTGCTTGGCTGCGCACCGAAAACATCGACCTGAAAACCATCGGTCTGATGTCTTTAATCGGTCTGCCGTTTACTTGGAAATTTATCTGGTCGCCCGTAATGGATGCCGTGCGCCCGCCCTTTCTCGGCCGCCGACGCGGTTGGATGCTGGTTACGCAAATCGGTCTGCTGCTGACCCTTGCTGCCTACGCATTCCTCAATCCGCACCAACACCTGCCCATCATCGTCGGCCTCTCCGTTGCCGTTGCTTTTTTTTCCGCCAGTCAGGATATCGTACTGGACGCCTTCCGCCGAGAAATCCTATCGGACAAAGAACTGGGTCTAGGCAACTCCATCCATGTCAATGCCTACCGCGTCGCCGCCCTCGTCCCCGGCTCGTTGAGCCTAATTTTGGCCGACATTATGCCGTGGAACAGCGTCTTCCTCATTACCTCCCTATTCATGCTGCCCGGTCTATTGATGACGCTGCTTCTTGCCCAAGAACCAGACATGCCGCCCACTGCACCGCGAACGCTGACTCAAACCGTAGTTGAACCGTTTCAAGAATTTTTCTCGCGCAAAGGCACAAAACAAGCCATCTTGGTGCTGTTATTCATCTTCCTATACAAACTCGGCGACAGCATGGCCACTGCACTGGCTACTCCGTTTTATCTCGACATGGGTTTCAGCAAAACCGACATCGGTCTGATTGCCAAAAACGCCGGTCTCTGGCCCGCCGTCATCGCCGGCATACTCGGCGGTATCTGGATGCTGAAACTCGGCGTCAACAAAGCCCTGTGGCTCTTCGGCGTCGTACAAATCGTTACTATCCTGGGCTTTGCCTGGCTGGCCGGCTTCGGCAAATTCGGTATCATTACCCTGACCGAAAAAACAATGCTCGCAGGCGTTATCAGCGCGGAGGCATTCGGTGTCGGATTGGGTACTGCCGCCTTTGTAGCCTACATGGCGCGCGAAACCAATCCCGCCTTTACCGCCACCCAACTTGCCCTGTTTACCAGTCTATCCGCCGTACCGCGCACGTTTATGAACGCATCAGCAGGTTTTCTGATTGAAAAGATGGGCTACGTCAATTTCTTCTGGCTATGTTTCATGTTGGGAATTCCTGGGATGTTGCTGCTATTTAAAGTTGCGCCTTGGAACGGAGATAAAAAAGAACAATCTGCTTAAATATGCCATCAAATTTAAAGGTCGTCTGAAAACCAATGTATCCGGTTTCAGACGACCTTTTTTGCAACGATGCAAATCAAGAATAGAGAAAACAGTCAAGCGGATACAAGACAGCAAACCGCAGATATGTTGGACTATCGTGGATTCAAATACAAATAAGCCAAGCCACGAGCCGCCATTTCTGGCACAGATATTTCCACTTCAGTTTACCCTTGCCCAACTTTCTCCATAACGCTACCGCCCTTCTGCAAATAGTTTTTAGTTTTGCTTGATGCCCGCCGTCTTATATCGACAATATACGAATCCGCTCTATTCGCAATTGCTTTCTTCACACTCCCTTCGTTCATATAAAAAGGTCGTCTGAAACCCTGTTTTGGATTTCAGACGACCTTGGCTTTGCTTCAGCTAAGAGCCGTTAGCTTACCACTGGTACAACGCACCTGCCCCGACACCGACGTGGCCGTCTGTGTTGGCAGAGAAGTTGCCTTTAACAACCCAGTTACCGCCGTCGCTCATCGCAGACACGCCGATTGCCATGGCGGATTGACCACCGTAGTAGCCGCTACCCACGCCGATACCGGTTGCACCCGGACGGGTTACTTGCGGAATCGAGCCTTGTGCAATCGCACCTGCCACGCCTGCGTAGGCTTTTTTACCGACGCGTTCGATGTTGTTTTGCAGGGCGTTACCCACGCCGGCGAGCTGGTTCAGGTTGACCGCATCGGTACCTTCTTTCGCCGGGGCGACGTTGGTGATGCGTTGTCCGCCGTTGTTCAGACCGATCGGGCTGAGGCTGACGGTATTCGCCGGATTATGGGCGGTCGGTGCAGCGATGCTGACACCTTGCGCGTTAACGGTTACACCGCCTGCGGTCACGCTGGTTACGTCGAGTTTATCGGCAGTAGCAACGTTGTAAACAGTCTGTCCGCTGTTGCCGGTGGTTTGGTTAACGACGACGTTCTTACCTGCGGTAACTTCGGTTTTCGCTGCTGTCGCTTGTGTCGCTACGTTGGCAATCGCCTGATTGGTGTAATACAACTGGCTGCCGTTGATCGCAT
>NZ_KV821479.1:0-312 GCF_001815675.1 Neisseria sp. HMSC065D04 | reverse complement strand
TTCATCGTGTGCAGCTACAACTTCTTTCAAACCTTTTCCGCCAAAGCCGTCAGCTTCAACATCTTCTTTCTTGGCAGTACGGATGACTTTTGAACCGTCTTCTTTAGTTACAACAATTTGATCGCCTTCTTTGAAACCATTAAGCTCTTGATCATTCTCAATTGCTGCCAATGTAGCTTGAGCAGTAGCTTTTTGGGTATTTTTCACAGCTTTTTTCAAGCCCAGCCCTTGGAACTCGTCGGCTTCAACATCTGCTTTGTCCGCTGTTTTGATAGATTTGATACCTTTATCATCGGTAAAGACGATTTCATC
>NZ_KV821478.1:0-15847 GCF_001815675.1 Neisseria sp. HMSC065D04 | reverse complement strand
AGGTGCAGGTGTGGTTTCTTCTATCATCGCTTAAGTTTAGAGGCCAATAGCTCAATTGGTAGAGTATCGGTCTCCAAAACCGAGGGTTGGGGGTTCGAGACCCTCTTGGCCTGCCAAATAAAAAATTAACCGGCCCTGTGCCGGTTAATTTTTTTGCATTTCTTTTTTAGTAATTAATTTAAACCATTGCATGAGTGAGATAGTGCGACTTTGATGCTGTGGTGAGTGAGTAAAGATGACTGAACATACATCTGAACATAAAGCAGAAAAGTCGGGTCAGCTTGTAACATCCGGCAATCATTCTACGCCGCCTAAGCGAGAAGGGCTGCTTTCCTATTTTAAAAACTCATGGTCTGAGTTTAAAAAAGTTGTTTGGCCTACGCGAGATGATGCAGTTAAGATGACGATCTTCGTCGTTATATTTGTTGCAATCTTGGCAGTATTTATTTACGCGGCAGACAGTGCTATTTCCTGGCTGTTTTTTGATGTGTTGTTGAAGAGGGGGTAAAAATGTCAAAACGTTGGTATGTTGTGCAGGCTTATTCCGGCTTTGAGAAAAATGTCCAGAAGACCCTAAAAGAGCGTATCGCTCGCGAAGGCATGGAAGGTTATTTCGGTCAGATTCTTGTTCCGGTTGAAGAAGTGGTCGATATTAAAAATGGTCGTAAAACCATTAGCGAGCGTAAGTTCTATCCGGGCTATGTTTTGGTCGAAATGGAAATGACCGATGACTCATGGCATTTGGTGAAAAGTACCCCTCGAGTTTCAGGCTTTATTGGTGGTACGGCAAATAAGCCTACTCCGATTTCTCAAAGAGAGGCTGATGCAATCTTGCAACAGGTTCGTTCTGGGGTTGAGAAGCCTAAACCTAAAGTTGAATTTGAAGTGGGGCAGCAAGTTCGTGTAAACGAAGGACCTTTTGCTGACTTCAACGGTATTGTAGATGAAGTGAATTATGAGCGTAATAAATTGAGGGTTTCTGTTCAGATTTTTGGTCGTGAAACCCCGGTTGAGCTGGAGTTTGGTCAAGTAGAAAAGATTTAAGTTTTTAAATCCCTTGAAAAAAAATCTCTAAGTAAATATAATACTGAATTCTTTTTTGGGAAGCGGAAAAGGTTCCGCGCTATACCCGTTTTTAGGAGTCCTATAAGTGGCAAAGAAAATTATCGGCTATATCAAACTGCAAATTCCTGCAGGTAAAGCCAATCCATCTCCCCCAGTTGGTCCTGCTTTGGGTCAACGTGGTCTGAATATTATGGAATTCTGTAAAGCATTTAATGCTGCAACTCAAGGCATGGAGCCTGGTTTGCCGATTCCAGTTGTAATTACTGCATTTGCGGATAAGTCATTCACTTTTGTGATGAAAACTCCTCCGGCCTCTATTCTGTTGAAAAAAGCTGCCGGTTTGCAAAAAGGTAGTTCTAATCCTCTGACAAACAAAGTGGGTAAATTGACCCGTGCTCAGTTGGAAGAAATTGCTAAAACTAAAGAACCTGATTTGACTGCTGCTGATTTGGATGCCGCTGTTCGCACTATTGCTGGTTCTGCTCGCTCAATGGGTTTAGATGTGGAGGGTGTTGTATAATGGCTAAAGTATCTAAACGCTTGAAAGCTTTGCGCTCTTCTGTTGAAGCCAATAAATTATATGCAATTGATGAAGCAATTGCTTTGGTAAAAAAAGCAGCGACTGCTAAATTTGACGAATCTGTTGACGTATCTTTCAACTTGGGTGTTGATCCGCGTAAATCTGACCAAGTTATCCGTGGTTCAGTTGTTCTGCCTAAAGGTACTGGTAAAACAACCCGCGTGGCAGTATTTACTCAAGGTGCAAATGCTGAGGCAGCTAAAGAAGCTGGTGCTGATGTTGTCGGCTTTGAAGATTTGGCTGCTGAAATCAAAGCAGGTAATCTGAACTTTGACGTTGTTATTGCTTCTCCTGATGCAATGCGCATCGTTGGTCAGTTAGGTACCATCTTGGGTCCACGTGGCTTGATGCCAAACCCTAAAGTGGGTACTGTTACTCCTAATGTGGCTGAGGCAGTTAAAAATGCAAAAGCAGGTCAAGTGCAATATCGTACAGACAAAGCTGGTATCGTTCATGCAACTATCGGTCGTGCTTCATTCGCTGAGGCTGATTTGAAAGAGAACTTTGATGCGTTGCTGGACGCTATCGTTAAAGCCAAACCCGCTGCTGCTAAAGGTCAGTACCTGAAAAAAGTTGCTGTATCCAGCACTATGGGTTTAGGTGTTCGCGTTGATACATCAAGCGTGAATAACTAATCTAAGAAATTTTCAAGCAACTCTATTTTTGAGTTGCTTGAATTTGGGCTACTTAGAATTAAGTAGATGTCCAAGACCGTAGGGATCGCAAGATTTAATCGTAACTGCCCTACGCAGACGGTAGTCCTGAAACACATTGCAAGATTGCTTGTAAGATGTCTTTTTAGGTTACCGCGCTGGTGGGATATCATTCCGATATCCTGTTTATAAACAGTGGGAGGTAGACCTTGAGTCTCAATATTGAAACCAAGAAAGTAGCCGTAGAGGAAATCAGCGCAGCAATTGCTAACGCTCAGACTCTCGTGGTTGCTGAATATCGCGGTATCAGTGTTTCCAATATGACTGAGCTTCGTGCAAATGCGCGTAAAGAAGGCGTTTACTTGCGCGTTCTGAAAAACACATTGGCTCGTCGTGCAGTAGAGGGTACTTCATTCGCAGCTTTGGCTGATCAAATGGTTGGTCCATTGGTTTATGCTGCTTCTGAAGATGCTGTTGCTGCTGCTAAAGTGTTGCACCAATTCGCGAAAAAAGATGACAAGATTGTAGTTAAAGCCGGTTCTTACAATGGTGAAGTAATGAATGCTGCTCAGGTTGCTGAGTTGGCTTCTATTCCGAGCCGCGAAGAGCTGTTGTCCAAACTGTTGTTCGTTATGCAAGCTCCTGTATCAGGCTTTGCGCGCGGTTTGGCTGCTTTGGCAGAGAAAAAAGCAGGCGAAGAAGCCGCTTAATCAATTTTGTTTCTGTTAATCAATTATTTTTTAATACAATATTTGGAGTATAAATAGCATGGCTATTACTAAAGAAGACATTTTGGAAGCAGTTGGTTCTTTGACCGTAATGGAATTGAACGACTTGGTTAAAGCTTTTGAAGAAAAATTCGGCGTTTCTGCTGCTGCTGTTGCAGTTGCGGGTCCTGCTGGTGCTGGTGCTGCTGCCGCTGAAGAAAAAACTGAATTTGACGTAGTATTGGCTTCTGCCGGTGACCAAAAAGTTGGCGTGATTAAAGTAGTTCGCGCAATTACTGGTCTGGGTCTGAAAGAAGCTAAAGACATCGTTGATGGCGCACCTAAAACTCTTAAAGAAGGTGTTTCTAAAGCTGAAGCTGAAGACATCCAAAAACAATTGGAAGAAGCCGGCGCTAAAGTCGAAATCAAATAATTTGATGCTTCCTGTGAAGGCTGGCAGTTTTCTGCCAGCCTTATTTTGCTTATTGTTATTAGGTTAATTTGTTATTTACATTTATTTGCAATTTATTCGCAAGTTAAGTTTAAATAAATGTAAATAACACAAACAATAGGCGTTATTTCAGACGACCTCTTTTTTAAAATTGCTTTTCGGAGTGTATATGAACTATTCGTTTACCGAGAAAAAACGTATCCGTAAGAGTTTTGCAAAACGAGAGAACGTATTGGACGTTCCCTTTTTGTTGGCAACACAAATTGATTCTTATGCGAAATTTCTGCAATTAGAAAATGCTTTCGATCAGCGCACTGACGATGGTCTGCAGGCTGCATTTAATTCTATTTTCCCTATCGTAAGCCATAATGGTTATGCGCGTCTGGAGTTTGTGCATTACACGTTGGGTGAGCCTTTGTTCGATATTCCTGAATGTCAATTGCGCGGAATCACTTATGCCGCCCCCCTGCGCGCGCGTATCCGATTGGTTATTTTAGACAAGGAAGCGTCTAAACCGACAGTCAAAGAAGTTCGTGAAAATGAAGTGTACATGGGCGAAATCCCATTGATGACTCCAAGTGGTTCGTTTGTCATTAACGGTACCGAACGTGTGATTGTTTCTCAGTTGCACCGTTCTCCTGGTGTGTTCTTTGAGCATGACCGTGGTAAAACCCATTCCTCCGGTAAATTGTTGTTTTCTGCTCGAATCATTCCTTACCGTGGTTCGTGGTTGGACTTCGAATTTGACCCAAAAGATTTGCTGTATTTCCGTATCGACCGTCGCCGCAAAATGCCGGTTACGATTTTGTTGAAGGCCTTGGGCTACAACAATGAGCAGATCTTGGATATTTTCTACGATAAAGAAACGTTCTATCTGTCTGAAAATGGTGTCCAAACTGATTTGGTTGTAGGTCGTCTGAAAGGTGAAACTGCCAAAGTTGATATCTTGGATAAAGAAGGCAACGTATTGGTTGCTAAAGGTAAACGTATTACCGCAAAAAATATCCGTGATATCAGTAATGCGGGATTAACCCGTTTGGATGTGGAGCCGGAAAGCCTGATTGGCAAAGCTTTGGCTGCGGATTTGATTGACCCTGAAACGGGTGAAGTATTGGCTGTAGCCAACGATGAAATCACTGAAGAATTGTTGGCAAAATTTGATATCCATGGTGTAAAACAGCTTACTACGCTTTACATTAATGAATTGGATCAGGGTGGCTATATTTCCAATACCCTGCGTACGGATGAGACTGCTGATCAACAAGCAGCGCGTGTTGCGATTTACCGCATGATGCGCCCAGGCGAGCCGCCTACCGAGGAAGCAGTCGAGCAGTTGTTTAACCGCTTGTTCTTCAGTGAAGACAGCTACGATTTGTCTCGCGTAGGCCGTATGAAATTCAATACGCGTACTTATGAACAGAAATTGTCTGAAGCACAACAACATTCTTGGTATGGCCGTTTGTTGAACGAAACCTTCGCAGGTGCTGCCGAAAAAGGCGGTTATGTCCTGAGTGTTGAAGATATTGTTGCCTCAATTGCTACTTTGGTTGAATTGCGTAACGGTCATGGCGAAGTGGACGATATCGACCACTTGGGTAACCGTCGTGTGCGGTCGGTAGGTGAGTTGACTGAAAACCAATTCCGCAGTGGTTTGGCTCGTGTGGAACGTGCCGTAAAAGAACGCTTGAATCAGGCAGAATCAGAAAACTTAATGCCGCATGATTTGATTAATGCGAAACCTGTTTCTGCCGCCATCAAAGAATTCTTCGGCTCAAGCCAATTGAGTCAGTTTATGGATCAGACCAACCCCTTGTCTGAAGTAACCCATAAGCGCCGCGTATCTGCGTTAGGCCCGGGTGGTTTGACCCGTGAACGTGCCGGTTTCGAGGTGCGAGACGTGCATCCGACTCACTATGGTCGTGTATGTCCGATTGAAACGCCTGAAGGTCCGAACATCGGTTTGATTAACTCATTGTCCGTTTATGCGCGTACCAATGATTATGGTTTCTTGGAAACTCCTTACCGCCGCGTTATCGACGGTAAAGTAACCGAGGAAATCGATTACTTGTCTGCCATTGAAGAAGGCCGCTATGTGATTGCACAGGCGAATGCTGATTTGGACAAAGACGGTAATTTGATTGGTGACTTGGTAACTTGTCGTGAAAAAGGCGAAACCATTATGGCAACGCCTGACCGTGTGCAATATATGGACGTGGCAACCGGTCAAGTGGTATCCGTAGCGGCATCCCTGATTCCGTTCTTGGAACACGATGATGCGAACCGTGCATTGATGGGTGCCAACATGCAACGTCAGGCCGTACCGTGCCTGCGTCCTGAAAAACCGATGGTTGGTACCGGTATTGAGCGTTCCGTTGCCGTTGACTCTGCTACTGCAATCGTTGCCCGTCGCGGCGGTGTGGTTGAGTATGTAGATGCCAACCGTGTTGTGATTCGTGTTCATGACGATGAAGCGACTGCTGGTGAAGTGGGTGTCGATATTTACAACTTGGTTAAATTCACTCGTTCCAACCAATCTACCAACATTAACCAACGTCCTGCGGTCAAAGCCGGCGACGTTTTGCAACGCGGCGATTTGATTGCTGACGGTGCATCCACTGATTTGGGCGAATTGGCCTTGGGTCAAAACATGACCATCGCCTTCATGCCGTGGAACGGTTATAACTATGAAGACTCGATTCTGATTTCCGAAAAAGTAGCTGCAGACGACCGCTATACTTCGATTCACATTGAGGAATTGAATGTCGTTGCCCGCGATACCAAGCTGGGTGCGGAAGATATTACCCGCGATATTCCGAACTTGTCCGAGCGTATGCAAAACCGTTTGGACGAATCAGGTATCGTTTACATCGGTGCGGAAGTCGAAGCAGGCGATGTGTTGGTAGGTAAAGTAACGCCTAAAGGCGAAACCCAACTGACTCCGGAAGAAAAACTGTTGCGCGCCATCTTCGGCGAAAAAGCATCCGACGTAAAAGACACCTCTTTGCGTATGCCTACCGGTATGAGCGGTACGGTTATCGACGTTCAAGTCTTTACCCGCGAAGGTATCCAACGTGACAAACGTGCTCAATCTATTATCGATTCCGAGCTGAAACGTTACCGTCAAGACTTGGGCGACCAGTTGCGTATTTTTGATAACGACGCATTCGACCGTATTGAGCGTATGATCGTCGGCCAAAAAGCCAACGGCGGGCCAATGAAGCTGGCCAAAGGCAGCGAAATTTCGACAGAATATCTGGCTGGTCTGCCTAGTAAACACGATTGGTTCGATATCCGTTTGTCTGATGAAGATTTGGCCAAACAATTAGAACTGATTAAATTGAGTCTGCAACAAAAACGCGAAGAAGCGGACGAATTGTACGAAATCAAGAAGAAAAAACTGACCCAAGGCGACGAATTGCAGCCTGGCGTACAAAAAATGGTGAAAGTCTTTATCGCCATCAAACGCCGTCTGCAAGCCGGTGACAAAATGGCGGGCCGCCACGGTAATAAAGGTGTGGTATCGCGCATTCTGCCTGTGGAAGACATGCCGTACATGGCGGACGGTCGTCCTGTGGACATCGTACTGAACCCGTTGGGCGTACCTTCCCGTATGAACATCGGTCAGATTTTGGAAGTTCACTTGGGTTGGGCAGCAAAAGGTATCGGCGAGCGTATCGACCGTATGCTGAAAGAACAACGCAAAGCCAGCGAGCTGCGCGAGTTCTTGAACAAACTCTACAACGGCAGCGGTAAGCAAGAAGATTTGGATGCCTTGACTGATGAAGAAATCATCGAACTGGCTTCCAACCTGCGTAAAGGCGCATCTTTTGCATCGCCGGTGTTTGACGGTGCGAAAGAATCCGAAATCCGCGAAATGCTGAACTTGGCTTATCCGAGCGATGATCCTGAAGTCGAAAAACTGGGCTTTAACGACAGCAAAACTCAAATCACGCTGTATGACGGACGCTCTGGCGAACCGTTTGACCGTAAGGTAACAGTAGGTGTGATGCACTATCTGAAGCTGCACCACTTGGTTGACGAAAAAATGCACGCGCGTTCTACCGGTCCGTACAGTCTGGTTACTCAACAGCCTCTGGGTGGTAAAGCTCAGTTCGGTGGCCAACGTTTCGGTGAGATGGAGGTTTGGGCGCTGGAAGCATACGGCGCAGCCTACACACTGCAAGAGATGTTGACCGTGAAGTCCGACGACGTAACAGGCCGTACCAAAATGTACGAGAACATTGTCAAAGGCGAACACAAAATCGATGCCGGTATGCCTGAGTCCTTTAACGTATTGGTTAAAGAGATTCGCTCACTGGGCTTGGATATCGATTTGGAGCGTTACTAAACAGAAGTTTTCAGACGGCCTCTCTAGGTCGTCTGAAAAAGCGGTTGCAGAATAAGAATGAATTAATCGAAATCTGAAAATATCAGGTCGTCTGAAACCGCAACGTACCGTTTCCAATATCGAAAATCCGCCACGCGGTAAAAATACTTCCTTCAAGGAGCAAAAATGAATTTGTTGAACTTATTTAATCCGTTGCAAACTGCGGGCATGGAAGAAGAGTTTGATGCCATCAAAATCGGCATTGCTTCTCCTGAAACCATCCGTTCATGGTCTTACGGCGAAGTTAAAAAGCCTGAAACCATCAACTATCGTACGTTCAAACCTGAGCGTGACGGTTTGTTCTGCGCCAAAATCTTTGGTCCGGTCAAAGACTACGAATGCTTGTGCGGAAAATATAAACGCTTGAAATTTAAAGGTGTAACCTGTGAAAAATGTGGCGTGGAAGTGACTTTGTCCAAAGTACGCCGCGAACGCATGGGTCATATCGAATTGGCCGCGCCTGTTGCACACATTTGGTTCTTGAAATCCCTGCCTTCTCGTTTGGGTATGGTGTTGGACATGACTTTGCGCGACATTGAACGCGTATTATACTTTGAAGCATTTGTTGTGACCGACCCCGGCATGACTCCGCTGCAACGCCGTCAATTGCTGACTGAAGATGACTACTACAACAAACTGGACGAATACGGCGACGATTTCGATGCCAAAATGGGTGCGGAAGGTATCCGCGAATTGTTGCGCACCTTGGATGTAGCAGGCGAAATCGAAATTCTGCGCCAAGAGCTTGAGTCGACCGGTTCAGATACCAAAATTAAAAAAATCGCCAAACGCTTGAAAGTATTGGAAGCCTTCCATCGTTCCGGTATGAAACTGGAGTGGATGATTATGGACGTGTTGCCGGTATTGCCGCCTGATTTGCGTCCTCTGGTTCCGTTGGACGGCGGTCGTTTTGCTACTTCTGATTTGAACGATTTATACCGTCGCGTCATCAATCGTAACAACCGTCTGAAACGCCTGCTGGAACTGCACGCTCCTGATATCATTGTTCGCAATGAAAAACGTATGTTGCAAGAAGCGGTTGACTCGCTGTTGGATAACGGCCGTCGTGGTAAAGCCATGACCGGCGCCAACAAACGTCCGCTGAAATCGTTGGCAGACATGATTAAAGGTAAGGGCGGTCGTTTCCGTCAAAACCTGCTGGGTAAACGTGTGGACTACTCTGGTCGTTCCGTGATTACCGTAGGTCCATACCTGCGTCTGCACCAATGTGGTTTGCCGAAAAAAATGGCTTTGGAACTGTTCAAACCGTTCATTTTCCATAAACTGGAAAAACAAGGTCTGGCTTCTACCGTTAAAGCAGCGAAAAAATTGGTAGAGCAAGAAGTACCGGAAGTATGGGACATCTTGGAAGAAGTCATTCGCGAACATCCGATTATGCTGAACCGTGCGCCGACCCTGCACCGTTTGGGTATTCAAGCGTTTGAACCCATCCTGATTGAAGGTAAAGCCATTCAGCTGCATCCGTTGGTATGTGCCGCATTTAACGCCGACTTTGACGGTGACCAAATGGCGGTACACGTTCCATTGAGCTTGGAAGCGCAAATGGAAGCGCGCACCCTGATGCTGGCTTCAAACAACGTATTGTCTCCTGCAAACGGCGAACCGATTATCGTACCTTCCCAAGACATCGTATTGGGTCTGTACTACATGACCCGCGACCGCATCAATGCCAAAGGTGAGGGCAGTCTGTTTGCTGATGTGAAAGAAGTGCATCGTGCATACCATACCAAACAGGTTGAGCTGGGTACGAAAATTACCGTACGTCTGCGCGAATGGGTGAAAAACGAAGCCGGCGAATTCGAGCCTGTCGTTACCCGCTACGAAACGACTGTCGGTCGCGCATTGTTGAGCGAAATCCTGCCTAAAGGCCTGCCGTTCGAATACATCAACAAAGCGCTGAAGAAAAAAGAAATTTCCAAGCTGATTAACGCATCGTTCCGCCTATGCGGTTTGCGCGATACGGTTATCTTCGCCGACCACTTGATGTACACCGGTTTCGGATTTGCAGCCAAAGGCGGTATTTCCATTGCTGTTGACGACATGGAAATTCCGAAAGAAAAAGCGGCCTTGTTGGCTGAAGCCAATGCCGAGGTTAAAGAAATCGAAGACCAATACCGTCAAGGTTTGGTAACCAACGGCGAACGCTACAACAAAGTTGTGGATATTTGGGGTCGTGCCGGCGATAAAATCGCTAAAGCGATGATGGATAACTTGTCCAAACAAAAAGTTATTGATCGGGATGGCAACGAAGTCGATCAAGAGTCATTCAACTCCATCTACATGATGGCGGACTCTGGTGCCCGTGGTTCTGCGGCTCAGATTAAACAGTTGTCCGGTATGCGTGGTTTGATGGCTAAACCTGACGGCTCGATTATTGAGACGCCTATTACCTCAAACTTCCGCGAAGGTCTGACCGTATTACAATACTTCATTGCGACCCACGGTGCGCGTAAGGGTTTGGCAGATACCGCATTGAAAACCGCGAACTCTGGTTACCTGACCCGTCGTCTGGTAGACGTAACTCAAGACTTGGTCGTTGTTGAAGACGATTGTGGTACTTCAGACGGCTTTGTCATGAAGGCAGTCGTACAGGGCGGTGATGTGATTGAAGCATTGCGCGATCGTATTTTGGGGCGCGTTACCGCGTCTGACGTTATCGATCCGTCAAGTGGCGAGACCTTGGTTGAAGCCGGTACGTTGTTGACTGAAAAACTGGTGGATATGATTGACCAATCCGGTGTCGATGAAGTCAAAGTCCGTACCCCGATTACTTGTAAAACCCGCCATGGCTTGTGTGCGCACTGTTATGGTCGCGACTTGGCACGCGGCAAACTGGTCAATGCCGGTGAGGCAGTCGGCGTGATTGCCGCTCAGTCTATTGGTGAACCGGGTACCCAATTGACCATGCGTACGTTCCACATCGGTGGTGCGGCATCCCGTGCGGCAGCAGCCAGCCAAGTTGAAGCCAAATCCAACGGTACCGCACGATTCAGCAGCCAAATGCGTTATGTTGCCAACAATAAAGGCGAATTGGTTGTCATCGGCCGCTCTTGCGAAGTCGTTATTCATGATGACATCGGCCGTGAACGTGAACGTCACAAAGTGCCTTACGGTGCGATCTTGATGGTTCAAGACGGTGAAGCCATTAAAGCCGGTCAAACGTTGGCAACTTGGGATCCGCATACCCGTCCGATGATTACCGAACATGCAGGTTGGGTGAAATTCGAAAACGTGGAAGAGGGCGTAACCGTTGCCAAACAAACTGACGATGTAACCGGTTTGTCCACTTTGGTGGTCATCGACGGCAAACGTCGCTCCGGCAGCGCATCCAAACTGCTGCGTCCTACTGTAAAACTGTTGGATGAAAACGGTCTGGAAATCTGCATTCCGGGTACCTCTACCCCGGTATCTATGGCATTCCCTGTGGGTGCAGTGATTACCGTGCGCGAAGGTCAGGAAGTCGGTAAAGGCGACGTATTGGCGCGTATCCCGCAAGCCTCTTCCAAAACTCGTGATATTACCGGTGGTCTGCCGCGCGTTGCCGAGTTGTTTGAAGCACGCGTGCCGAAAGATGCAGGTATGTTGGCAGAAATCACCGGTACCGTTTCATTCGGTAAAGAAACTAAAGGCAAGCAGCGTCTGATTATCACTGATGTAGACGGTGTAGCATACGAGACTTTGATTTCTAAAGAGAAACAAATTCTGGTGCATGACGGTCAAGTGGTAAACCGCGGTGAAACCATCGTAGACGGAGCGGTTGATCCGCATGATATTCTGCGTTTGCAAGGTATCGAAGCACTGGCGCGTTATATCGTTCAAGAAGTGCAAGAGGTTTACCGTCTTCAAGGTGTGAAGATTTCCGATAAACACATCGAAGTCATCATCCGTCAGATGCTGCGCCGTGTGAATATTGTCGATTCAGGTGAAACCGAATTCATTACCGGTGAGCAAGTCGAACGCGGCGATGTCATGACAGCTAATGAAAAAGCTTTGGAAGAAGGCAAAGAACCGGCACGTTACGAAAACGTATTGTTGGGTATTACCAAAGCCTCTTTGTCAACCGACAGCTTCATTTCTGCTGCATCGTTCCAAGAAACGACCCGCGTTCTGACCGAAGCCGCCATCATGGGCAAACAAGACGAGTTACGCGGTCTGAAAGAGAATGTAATCGTAGGTCGTCTGATTCCTGCCGGTACCGGTTTGACTTACCACCGCAGCCGCCGCCGGCAATGGCAGGAAGCAGAGCAAGAAGCTTCCGAAATCGAAGCAACAGATGAATAATCCGTAGGATGTTTGTTTGAAAGAAAACTGCAAGGCAATATCACTTGCGGTTTTCTTTTTCAGACGACCTGTGTGGATTCTATAGTGGATTAACTTTAAACCAGGACGGCGTTACCTCGCCTAACTTTAAACCAGTACGGCGTTGCCTCGCCTTGCCGTACTATCTGTACTGTATCTGCGGCTTCCGCCTTGTCCTGATTTAAATTTAATCCACTATATCAATGCCGTTGTGAAAAGTACGGTAGGAAGGGTGGCTCTAATGGAGTTGCGAACTGACTTATTTTTGATAAAGGTCGTCTGAAATAGGGAGTGCAGAGTTTGAGAACTCTTTATCCATTTCAGACGACCTCAGTTGCTAAATAGTTCTTAGTTAATACAAAATACCAACTTTTCTCTACCGTTTGCTTGACTAAACTCTTGCAATAAAAATATAATTCCACTCTTGCCGACATGGTGTCGGCAAGTATTTAACTCAACAGGACGAGAAAATATGCCAACTATCAACCAATTGGTACGCAAAGGCCGTCAAAAGCCCGTGTACGTAAACAAAGTGCCTGCACTGGAAGCCTGTCCGCAAAAACGCGGCGTATGCACCCGTGTATACACGACTACCCCTAAAAAACCTAACTCTGCATTGCGTAAAGTATGTAAAGTTCGTCTGACCAACGGTTTTGAAGTCATTTCATACATCGGCGGTGAAGGCCATAACCTGCAAGAGCACAGCGTCGTACTGATTCGCGGCGGTCGTGTAAAAGACTTGCCGGGTGTACGTTACCACACTGTACGCGGTTCCTTGGATACTGCAGGTGTTAAAGACCGTAAACAAGCCCGTTCTAAATACGGTGCTAAGCGTCCTAAATAATTACAGGGACTTAAATAGGCACGTCGGCCGCCTAAGCTGAACAACGGCCGAGTAAGTGAATGCTCTTTTGGGTATTCATGGGAATTGACCCGACTGAATAGATTAAAGGAAATTAAAATGCCAAGACGTAGAGAAGTCCCCAAGCGCGATGTATTGCCTGATCCTAAATTCGGCAGCGTCGAGCTGACTAAATTCATGAACGTATTGATGATTGACGGTAAAAAATCTGTTGCCGAGCGTATCGTTTACGGTGCATTGGAGCAAATCGAGAAAAAAACCGGCAAAGCAGCAATCGAAGTATTCAACGAAGCCATTGCAAATGCCAAACCTATCGTGGAAGTGAAAAGTCGCCGTGTAGGTGGTGCAAACTACCAAGTTCCTGTTGAGGTTCGTCCTTCACGCCGTCTGGCTCTTGCAATGCGCTGGGTTCGCGATGCGGCCCGCAAACGTGGTGAGAAATCCATGGACCTGCGTTTGGCAGGCGAATTGATTGATGCGTCCGAAGGTCGCGGCGGTGCGTTGAAAAAACGTGAAGAAGTACACCGCATGGCTGAAGCCAACAAAGCATTCTCTCACTTCCGTTTCTAATTTTGAAAGGCTAATAAAATGGCTCGTAAGACCCCGATCAGCCTGTACCGCAACATCGGTATTTCCGCCCATATTGACGCGGGTAAAACCACTACTACAGAACGTATTTTGTTCTATACCGGTTTGACCCACAAATTGGGCGAGGTACATGATGGTGCGGCTACTACCGACTACATGGAACAAGAGCAAGAGCGTGGTATTACCATTACCTCCGCTGCCGTTACTTCCTACTGGTCCGGTATGGCGAAACAATTCCCAGAACACCGCTTCAACATTATCGACACTCCGGGACACGTTGACTTTACCGTAGAGGTAGAGCGTTCTATGCGTGTATTGGATGGTGCGGTAATGGTTTACTGTGCGGTGGGTGGTGTTCAACCGCAATCTGAAACCGTATGGCGTCAAGCCAACAAGTACCAAGTGCCACGCTTGGCGTTTGTAAATAAAATGGACCGTCAAGGTGCCAACTTCTTCCGCGTTGTCGAGCAAATGAAAACCCGTTTGCGCGCAAACCCAGTACCTATCGTTATTCCGGTAGGCGCAGAAGACAGTTTCACCGGTGTTGTTGACCTGCTGAAAATGAAATCCATCATCTGGAATGAAGCCGATAAAGGTACAACCTTTACCTATGGCGACATTCCCGCTGAATTGGTTGAAACTGCTGAAGAATGGCGTCAAAACATGATTGAAGCCGCAGCAGAAGCCAGCGAAGAATTGATGGACAAATACTTGGGCGGCGACGAGCTGACCGAGGAAGAAATTGTAGGTGCATTGCGTCAACGTACTTTGGCAGGCGAAATTCAGCCGATGTTGTGCGGTTCCGCATTTAAAAACAAAGGTGTTCAACGTATGTTGGACGCAGTTGTAGAATTGCTGCCTGCTCCTACCGATATTCCTCCAGTTCAAGGTGTTAACCCTAACACTGAAGAAGCCGACAGCCGCCAAGCCAGCGATGAAGAGAAATTCTCTGCATTGGCGTTCAAAATGTTGAACGACAAATACGTTGGTCAGCTGACTTTCATCCGCGTTTACTCCGGTGTCGTGAAATCCGGTGATACCGTATTGAACTCTGTAAAAGGCACTCGCGAACGTATCGGTCGTTTGGTACAAATGACTGCTGCAGACCGTACTGAAATTGAAGAAGTGCGCGCTGGCGACATCGCAGCCGCTATCGGTCTGAAAGACGTTACTACCGGTGAGACCTTGTGTGCAGAAAGCGCGCCGATTATCTTGGAACGCATGGAATTCCCTGAGCCGGTAATCCATATTGCCGTTGAGCCGAAAACCAAAGCCGACCAAGAGAAAATGGGTATCGCCCTGAACCGTCTGGCTAAAGAAGACCCTTCTTTCCGTGTCCGTACAGACGAAGAATCCGGTCAAACCATTATTTCCGGTATGGGTGAGCTGCACTTGGAAATTATTGTTGACCGTATGAAACGCGAATTCGGCGTGGAAGCAAATATCGGTGCGCCTCAAGTGGCTTACCGCGAAACCATCCGCAAAGAAGTTGAAGCCGAATACAAACACGCCAAACAATCCGGTGGTAAAGGTCAATACGGTCACGTTGTGATCAAAATGGAACCTATGGAACCGGGTGGTGCAGGCTACGAATTTATCGACGAAATTAAAGGTGGTGTGATTCCTCGCGAATTCATTCCGTCTGTCGATAAAGGTATCCGCGATACCCTGCCTAACGGTATCGTTGCAGGCTACCCAGTAGTTGACGTACGCGTACGTTTGATCTTCGGTTCTTCACACGATGTCGACTCCTCTCAACTGGCCTTCGAATTGGCTGCTTCACAAGCCTTCAAAGAAGGTATGCGTAAAGCCAATCCTGCTCTGCTTGAGCCAATCATGGCCGTTGAAGTGGAAACCCCTGAAGAATACATGGGTGACGTAATGGGCGACTTGAACCGTCGTCGCGGCGTCGTATTGGGTATGGATGATGACGGTATCGGCGGTAAAAAAGTCCGTGCCGAAGTACCTCTGGCAGAAATGTTCGGTTATTCGACCGACCTGCGTTCTGCAACCCAAGGCCGCGCTACTTACTCTATGGAGTTCAAGAAATATTCTGAAGCTCCTGCCCACATAGCTGCTGCTGTAACTGAAGCCCGTAAAGGCTAATCAGGCAAATAGGTCGTCTGAAAGGCTGAAATGATTTTTCAGACGGCCTCTGTTCTTTAATCGATCTTTAATGTAAAGGAATTAGCTCATGGCTAAGGAAAAATTTGAACGTAGCAAACCGCACGTAA
>NZ_KV821477.1:0-556 GCF_001815675.1 Neisseria sp. HMSC065D04 | reverse complement strand
TTTTAACGGCTTCTGCATCTTGCATTCTATCTTGAGCCAAGTTCGGCTGATTGCTACACGCTGCCATAACCAGCAAACCTGCCAATACCATCAACCTTTTATGGACCATCTCCATGATTTCACTTTCTTTGTGCTGTTTTTTTGTAGTTAGCCATTGACTTTCTTGCGGTCTTTATATCGATAGATTTGCAGATTGGTTGACCTGCCGCCCTTGAAAGAATTGATTTCATAGGTAATGCCATCATACACAGCGCGTGTACTGATCAGCTCTTCATTCAGCGGCTGTTTCTGTTTAAAGGCTTCGATGTTTTGAATATGTTTGTCCAACAGGTTTTTAAACAAGTTGTCCGGTTTGTTTTTATGGTTGATGGTAGAAATGATTAAATCGGGGATGGTAGTGTCTTTAAAGATCAGACCGTTATACCCAATCACAGCATCCACACCGCCTACCTTGTTATTGACATGATATATATCGACACCGTACGGACATTCCGGATTGGCAAAGTCTTTTAAAACTATTGTTACAGAAAAAAGATTGGCAAGGTAGTCAGCGGCG
>NZ_KV821476.1:0-336 GCF_001815675.1 Neisseria sp. HMSC065D04 | reverse complement strand
TCAACATCTGTACAGCCTGAAAACCCAATCGTCTAATCAGAAAGGAAAACCAATGACTGAAAAACAAATGCACATTCTTTCCGTCACCGCCACCCTGGCCGGCGTCGGTATGTACGTTTCTTATATCCCGCAAATCCAAAACAACCTTGCCGGCAACCCCGGCTCGCCGTTGCAACCCCTCGTCGCCGCCATCAACTGCACATTATGGTTTGCCTACGGCTTTTTGAAAGAAAAACGCGACTACCCCATCATACTGGCAAACGCCCCAGGCATTATTTTGGGTTTGATTACATTTATCACTAGTTTTTAAGGAAGTTTTCAGACGGCCTGTGCAAA
>NZ_KV821475.1:18253-25322 GCF_001815675.1 Neisseria sp. HMSC065D04 | reverse complement strand
CGAAGGTGAGGTGGTAGGATTGGCGGGCAGTCATGGCGTTGATTTTAAAGATGACAATGAGGTTCGTATGGTAACTTGAACGTCATCAACGGTAAAGCAAATGGGATAAACGGTAGAAAGGTCGTCTGAATGGAGGTTTTCAGACGACCTTGATAGAAGTTTGGTTTCTAACTCAATCTACGCTTTTCTAATTTAAGATAATCCGAATCATGATAGTAAGCTTTTTAGCCACTCAATGAACTGATCAAACCAACTTCCTTTATTTTCCTTTAAAGATTCCTGTTCAGTTTGGATAGAAACTCTATCTACACATTGACCTCTAGTATAATCTTGAACCCTAAAATGACCATTTTGATCTTTTTTAAGGCAAATTGTATCTCCAAAACCAGTGAAATTCGGCTCTATCCTTAATTGTTCATTTTTATTTGGATCAGGACGCAGCCTAATTGCATAAACTTGCCTATCTTCTAATTTTAGATTTGGAAAGTTTGAAGAATTCAACATAATACATTTTTCTTTAGTCGGGTAATTTTCTTCAAATGTTGCCTCATAGAGCATGCTATCCATACTTTCTGAAAAAACTTGAGATATATCTATGAAATACGCGCCAATCAAGTCAGGTCTGTCAATATAAAGACACGGAGTATTATCTATCATCCTGATGCTAACTACACCATCTGCATCAGGGGCTTTGGAAAAAGCATTACAATTAAATGTAAATAACAAAATTGACAATGCAGAAAATAATTTTATGTACATAGAAATTCCAAGTAAGCAAAACAGCTATTGTAACGAATACGAAGCAAAGGTCGTCTGAAAACTTTCAGACGACCTTTGTGAAAGTTGGATTTTCACTTCAACCTACGCCTGTTATGTAAATAATGCGGTGTTTTCTTACATCTTTTTTCTTTCGTATTTTTATCCTGATTTAAACCGAAACCAATATACCCGCTAGTCGTAGTCGAAAGGTTCGAATTCTTCGTCCAGCCGTTCGCATGAGATGAACTGTTGTTCGGCGGCTTTGGTTTCTTCGTCACTCAACATGAACAATCCGCCCCATCGGTCTTTTTGATAGGGTTTTTGATAGGTTTGCCGGAGGAATTCATATTGTTCAGTGGAGAGGTAGGGTCGGTGGCTTTCCAATTGAGCAAACAGTTGCCTGCGGTAGTCTTCGGGGGAAGTATCTTCTTCGGGGAAATAGTCCGCTTGGGCTTGCAGCAGTCTGCGGAAGATGAAGTCTGCTAAGTTTGCGGCTTCTACTACGCTGAAGTCGTCGTCGTGATACAGACGTGTGATACATGGCCCGCCTTCTTGTCGGTAATCGAATGCGTAGTAATCGCCGTTGCCCGCTTCGGCAAAGGCGATGAGTTTGCCACGGTATTCGGGTTTCAAACTCATCCATTCACTGTCGTCGCATAGCTGTTCGTTGATTCCCTGCAATTCGTCGGCGTAAGGCAGTTCAAATTCCGAGCCGACCAGCAGTAAAGGCGGATGTTCGAGCAACTTGGGAAAGGTTTCGCTATACCATTTGCTACCCAATTCGCCCCAGTCCAACATACCGTCGGCAGCGAGGCGTTTGTATAGGTTGGGCAGGGAGATGCCGTATTGTGCTTCGGTTTGGCTGATGAAATCCTGATAATTCATGATGTTTCCTTTGCTAGATTTTGGTTTTGAACTTCATTGAAGCCGCGTTTTCAGACGACCTCTTCCCTTTCCCACTTTACCGTCTGCCGTTTAAATAAGGCCTTGCCTGAAGGATGACGAGTTTGCCGCCTGCGAAAGCCCATTCTATGTCTTGTTCGCCGTTGCCGAAAAGCTGTTTGATTTGCTGTCCGGCTTGGTCGAGGCGGCGGATTTGGTCGTGGTTCATGACGTTGCCGCCAGTTATCGGTACTTCCCTGACGCCGCCGTTTTCATCCAGTTGCAGCGCGGTGGTTTCGTTGGAGGAGCTGAGGCGTTGTACGGCGTCGTTGCGGCGGTTGTAAACGGCTTGTTCCGCCACCCGTTTTCCTTCGACCACGCGAATGCCCAGCCCGCGTTTGGCGGCGATGTAGGAAGTGTTTTTCTGCGCGGTATCGTAGGGATTGACGGTAACGAGTACGCCGGAGAGGTCGGCATTGATGCTTTGTTGGACGAAGACGCTCATTTTCACGCTGTCGTGCGGCAGTCCGGCGATGCGGCGGGCTTCGTACGCGCTGTAATTGAAGACGGAAGCCCAAGACTGTTTCACTGCTTCTGCCAGCGCGTTTTCGCCGGTTACGTTCGGCACGGTGGTGTACAGTCCTGCGCCGCTAAAATTCGGCAGGTCTTCGGAATTGGACGAGCTGCGGACGAACACGCCTTTGCTGTTTAACTGGCTGCGCCATTGTTCCGCCCAGGTGCGTTTCCATTCGGACGGGATTTCGGCATCGGTGATTTTTTTCTGCAAGGCGAGCAGGGCGGTGCGGCGTTTGCGGTTGTCGCCGCCGCTTTGTGTTTCGATTTGCGCCAGTGTTGCCGCGTTGATGCCGAGTTTGTCCATCATGGCGCGGTAGTAGGCGAAGGGGATACAGAACCCGTCGGGGACGTTGCTGCCTGCGATATGGGCGCGGATATGGCCGAGGTTGGCGGCTTTGCTGCCGCAGTAACGGCTGTCTTCACGGCGCAAGTTGGCAAGCGGCCGCAGGCTGTAATCGGTAGTGTCGGGCTGCGGCAGGGAGAGGTCGTCTGAAAAGGTTTTGGCGGCTGTGTTTCGGTTGGTTTGGGCGACCCGATATTGTTTCGCGTCGGCTGCCAATTCGATGCGGCGGCCGATATAGGGCGCGAGGATTTTTTCGGCATCTTTGAGGTAGATGTTGGGAATGCCCCAGCCGCGCGCCAAGACGTTCACATGCGACAGCGCGGTGGACGGTTTTTCGCTGATGATGCCTGCTACGGGCGGCAACACCAGCGGCACTTCTTTCAAGATGATGATGTCGTCCGCACCGACATCGTAAAGGTCGTCTTCCTGAGTGATGACGCGCAATGTGCCTACCGCTTTCCCCCTGTGCAACGGTGAATAAGGAAAATTCTGTATCAGGCTTTCTTGGGTTACGAAGGGGACTTTGCTTTGCGCGGCAACGGTTTCCTGCCACAGGGAATTGGTTTTGTAGCGCAGCGGGGCGAAGAAACTGTCTTTCAGACGACCTTCTGCCAATTTCAGCAATTCGGGCGTGATTTTGTCGCCTTCCCAAAATTCGTAAACGTATTCTTGAGTGCTGTTCTGCCAACTGATGGTGCCAAACAGGAAGCGGCGGTTCGGGCTGCAGTATTGTTCGAACAATTCTTTGCGCGTCGGCATCGGCTTCAAAATCTCGGCGAGATAGGTTTCGTGCAGGCGGTATTTCGGCGTGTTGATGTAGTCGGTGCGGTTGTTGTCTTCGCGGTCGATAAGGAAGAGGATATGCGGGATTTCGTATTCGCTGTCTTGTTCGTAAACGCGCGAAAGCAGATCGAAATCGGCGCGGCTGCGGATGGCGGGCAGCGCGGGCGTTTGCGTTTTGACCAGCGTGGCGGCTTGGCGTTTGTCGGACTCAAAATAAGAAGGCTTGCGCGTGGTCGGCGCGGCGGTATCGGCGACTTCAGCATTGGGATGACAGGCGGCGAGCAGGAACAATAGTGAGAGGCAGACGCTGGTTTTCATGATAATGGCAACGATAAAAAACGGATTGTAGCAAGAAAAGGTCGTCTGAAAACCCTGTTCGAGGTGTTTCAGACGACCTTTTTCTTGACCCAACCCTTTCAAACCATCGCTTGATACAACGCAATCATCAGCGGCATGGTGATGACGCACAGCAGCGTCGTGATGCCGTAAATCGCGCTGGCTTTACGAGCGTTCTGACCATAAACCATCGCCATTTGGGTAACGGTGGACGCGGCGGGGCTGACGGTGGCGAGGAAGCTGATGAGGACGACGGTATCGCTGTGTCCGCCTAAGTGGGTAATGCCTGAAACTTTGACAAACACCAGCAGAATCAGCGGGATAAGCATCAGACGCAGGAAGGCGACGAGGTAAATCCGTTTGGAGAGGACGATTTCTTTGAGCGGCAGCGAGGCAATCAGCATTCCGGCAACGAGCATGGCGACCGGACCTATCATGCCGCCAATCGTGGCGAGCGTGTTGTCGATGATGTGCGGCAGTTTGATTTGAAAGGCAAACATGAACACGCCGATAAAAATGGAAAGGATGTTGATGTTGGTGAGTACGGTTTTCCACGCAAGATTGCCGCGCCCACAAAGCAGCAGGCGCAGGTGCGTCCAGAAAAGGAACATTTGGACGATGATGAAGCCGCTGGTGTAAATCACCCATTGCGGTCCGAAAATGGACATCACCAGCGGGATGATGAGATTGCCGGAATTGGTGTAAACCGTGGCGGCGTGTTCGAGCGTATCGAGCTTGAACAGGGTTTTGAAAAGCCTGCCCAGCGCAATCAGCAGGATGTGGAACACGACCGCCAAGGCGACCGAGAGTTTCAGCCCGTCAATGATGTCGGGCGTGTTCTCGATTTGGAAGGCGTGAATCATCACCGACGGGCTGATGAGGTAGAGCGCGATGACGGAGAGCGTGCGGCTGTGTTCGGAATTCAGAAGCTTGGATTTCACCAACGCCATGCCCATCAGGACAATCAGGGTCAGCTCGGTGATTTTGCCGGCGAGGAGCAGGGCGGTTTCCATGAGTGTGGCACATTTTGGGAAAACGGAAATTTTACGCTTGCGCGCCAGTGCGGACAATGTATTCAGAACACGGTTTCAGACGACCTTTCCGTGTTTGCCGCCGTATTCAAAGGGCAAAGGTCGTCTGAAAACGCCGCTCGGATTTTCAGACGACCTCACGCTCTGCCCTGTTCTCATTTAAAGTTAATCCACTATACGCACAGACACAGCGGGAATGGCAGCACGTTGCCCCAAGTAGAATGTTGACAATTTTTCACCCGACGACAGGGCGTTTTCAGTATAATACCGCCCGCAAATTTTCCTTTTTTTGAAAAGCATAAATCATGACTACTTCAAATCAAAATGTGCTGGAGCGCATATTCAATTTAAGCGCAAACGGCACGAATGTGCGCACTGAACTGACGGCAGGTCTGACCACCTTCCTCGCCATGTGTTACATCATCATCGTCAATCCGCTGATTCTCGGCGAAACGGGCATGGACATGGGCGCAGTATTCGTCGCCACCTGCATCGCTTCCGCCATCGGCTGCTTCGTGATGGGCTTCGTCGGCAACTATCCGATTGCGCTCGCGCCGGGCATGGGCTTGAACGCCTATTTCACCTACGCCGTCGTCAAAGGCATGGGCGTGTCCTGGCAGGTGGCTTTGGGCGCGGTATTCGTTTCCGGCATCATTTTCATTTTATTCAGCTTTTTCAAAGTGCGTGAAATGCTGGTGAACGCGCTGCCTATGGGTTTGAAAATGTCGATTGCCGCCGGTATCGGACTGTTTCTGTCGCTGATTGCGCTCAAAGGTTCCGGCATCATCATCGCCAGCGAGGCGACTTTGGTGAAACTGGGCGACATCCACCAACCTGCTGCGCTTTTGGTGCTGGCAGGCTTCGCCATGGTGGTGGCTTTGGGGCATTTCCGCGTCAAAGGGGCGATTATCCTGACCATTCTGGCAATCACAGCCATTTCCACCCTACTGGGCTTGAGCGATTTTAAAGGCGTGGTCGGCGAAATTCCGAGCATCGCGCCGACTTTCATGCAGATGGATTTCAACGGTCTCTTTAAAATCAGCATAATCAGCGTGATTTTCGTCTTTTTCCTGGTTGATTTGTTTGACTCCACCGGCACGCTGGTCGGCGTTTCCCACCGCGCGGGCCTGCTGGAAGACGGCAAACTGCCCCGCCTGAAGCGTGCCCTGTTCGCCGACTCGACCGCCATCGTTGCCGGTGCCGCACTGGGTACGTCCTCGACCACACCGTATGTCGAAAGCGCGGCGGGCGTGTCCGCAGGCGGCCGCACCGGTCTGACTGCCGTAACCGTCGGCGTATTGATGTTGGCGTGTCTGATTTTCTCGCCGCTGGTGCAGAGCATCCCCGGCTTCGCCACCGCGCCCGCGCTGCTCTACGTCGGTGCGCAAATGCTGCGCAGCGCGCGCGAAATCGACTGGGACGACATGACCGAAGCCGCCCCCGCTTTCCTGACCATCGTGTTCATGCCGTTCACCTATTCGATTGCCGACGGCATCGCCTTCGGCTTCATCAGCTACGCCGTGATTAAACTTTTATGCAACCGCGTCAAAGACGTGCCGCCTATGGTGTGGATAGTCGCCGTATTGTGGGCGTTGAAATTCTGGTTTATGGGTGGCTGATGCCGTTTTCAGGTTAGCCGTTTCATTCCCCGCAATAGCAAAAGGTCGTCTGAAAATTTTCAGACGACCTTTTGTTGGTTTTTAAGATGTACTGAATATTTGAAACTTCGCGCTATCGTTCCGCTCAAAATTCAAAGGCATCAGCCAATGCTTAAAACCACTCTTTCTTACCGATAACATAAACTTGTTCAAATTCTTCCGGCGTACATTTCAGGTATTTAACGATGTCGATGATACAGAAAACAAAAATAATCATCGGACCAACGAGAATAACCGAACCTAAAATACAAATCAACAGGTAGATAATACCGACTTTGTTTACGCCCAAATAAAATTTATGCACCCCGAAGCAACCCAAAAAGAACGCCAAAACAGAGGCAACAAGTCGTTTGTCATCGGTAATACGAGAGGATTGCAGAGGTGTATTTTCGGACATTTTTTTCTCCAAACGGATAGTCAATATTAAGAAAGTGTTTTTAAGTATAGCAGAATAATGATATTAATTTCACACAGATTTTATTTTTACTGCCCGCCTGAAACGCATCCTGTTTACCGACTCGACCGCCATCCTCACCGATGCCGACATGTCTGATTTTCTCGCCGCCGGTGCAGAGCATCCCCAACTTCGCCACCGCCACCGCGCTGCGTTACGGCGGCTGATACCGTTTCCAGAGTTGATTCCACAATCGTTTGTCTTCTCCCTGCAATAACAAAAGGTCGTCTGAAAATTTTCAGACGAC
>NZ_KV821475.1:12261-18153 GCF_001815675.1 Neisseria sp. HMSC065D04 | reverse complement strand
TCAGCCAATGCTTAAAACCACTCTTTCTTACCGACAACATAAACTTTTTCAAATTCTTCCGGCGTAGATGTCAGGTATTTAAAGATGTCGAAGAGAGATAAACCGACAACAACTATCAAAGCAGGATAGACAAAAAACATACCCACCACACCAATCGCCAAATAGATGATACCGGCTTTGTTTAAGCCCAAATAGAATTTATGCGCTCCGAAGCAACCTAAAAAGAACGCCAAAGCCGCGGCGATGATGCGTTTGTTGGTAGTAGGAAGGGATTGCAGAGGTGAATTTTCGGACATTTTTTCTCCAAACGGATAGTCAATACTAAGAAAGTGTTTTTAAGTATAGCAGAATAATGATATTAATTTCACATAGATTCTATTTTTATTGAATAATAAACCTATAAAATTTCGTAAATTTATGTTACGAAAAGCCTAATTTGCAGTTTAAATATGCGATTTCCTATACATTTTTAGCATATTATACTTACTACCTTTATTTATCTTTTCGATTTATCCGCATTTCTTAGCCAATCCGCCCCGCTTAAAGTTTCAGACGACCTCGACACTGCTTTTGACTCTGCCGCGCCTGTCTAGTTCAGATTTAAAAATGAAACAACACCAAACTCAGGGCAATCACCGCCATGCCGGACGTCAACCCGTAAACGGTTTCGTGTCCGTCGGAATAACGCTTGGCGGCGGGCAGCAATTCGTCCAACGCAAGAAACACCATCACGCCCGCAATCACGCCGAACACTGCGCCGAACACGAAAGGCGATAAAAACGGCTTGAGCATGGTGTAGCCCAAAACCGCGCCCAAAGGTTCGGCAAGCCCTGAAGCGAGGCAGGCGAGGACGGTTTTTTTGCGGTTGCGGGTGGCGAAATAAACGGGCGCGGCAATGGAAATGCCTTCGGGAATATTGTGTATCGCAATCGCAAGCGCCAGCGGCATCCCGACGGCGGGATTTTCCAGCGTGGCGAAAAACGTTGCCAAACCTTCGGGGAAGTTGTGCGCGGTAATCGCAAACGCTGCCATCATGCCGACGCGGGCGATGTGGCGGCGTTTGTTTTCCTGAAAGGCGGGGTCGTGCGGGTCGAGCGTTTCATGCGGGTTCGGCACAAGGCGGTCAATCAGCGCAATCGATCCCATGCCCGCCAGAAAAGCCAGCGTCGCGGCGGCGAAGGCTTTGTCTTTGTCGTAAACCTGCCCGAAGGCTTCGCTGGATTTGTTGAAAATCTCCGTCAGCGACACATACACCATCGCCCCGCCCGCGAACGCCAAACCGAATGACAAGACACGCGGGTTGGGCGTTTTGGAAAACATCACCAGCCCGCTGCCCAATACGGTAAACAATCCGGCGGCAAGGGCGATGCTGAAGGCGGTGATGAGGTTGGTTGAGCTGATATCAGGCATCGTCTTAAGTCGTTAACACAATAAAGAAATCAGCCTAACATATTTTCCCTAATTAGAGAATAATTATTATTTTTATTTGTATTAATGAGGACAATGTCGGATTAGAAACGTCGGCAAATACACAACCCATCTTACGATAAAAACCATTCCACCCCTTTTCCCTTCCCCCAAACGGCAACGCAGCCCGCCATCCGCCAGTCCGAAACGCCGCCGGATTTTCCATATAAATGGAAGAAATGTTATGATTTTGCAATCTTCCCTCTTTCAGACGACCCAGTGCGGATGATGTGAAAGGTCGTCTGAAACACATTCAACCCCCTCCGAAACGAGACATTCATGACCCTGCAAATCGGTATCGACTTAGGCACGACCAACAGCCTGATTGCCCAGTTCCACAACGGCGAAACCCGCCTGATTCCCAACCAACACGGCCATTTTCTGACACCGTCGGTCATCAGCGTCGCCGAAGACGGCAGCATCCTGACCGGCATCGCCGCACGCGAACGCCTCTCCACCGCCCCGACGCTGACCGCCTCGGCGTTCAAGCGATTTATGGGAACGGATAAAACTTTCCATTTGGGCAAGCGCACGTTCCGCGCCGAAGAGTTGTCCGCGCTGATTTTAAAAAGCCTGAAAGAAGATGCGGAAGCCTTTTTGGGGGAACCGGTATGCGATGTCGTTCTGACCGTTCCCGCCTATTTCAATGCCATCCAACGTCAGGCAACGAAAAACGCGGCGCAGATGGCAGGTTTGAACGTCTTGCGTTTGCTCAACGAACCGACTGCCGCCGGCCTTGCTTACGGATTGCAGGAAAAACCCGACGACACGCGCTTTTTGATTTACGACTTGGGCGGCGGGACGTTTGACGTATCCGTACTCGATTATTTCGACGGCGTCGTCCAAGTATCCGCCAGCGCGGGCGACAACCACTTGGGCGGCGAAGATTTCGTCAACGTGCTGCGCCAGTGTTTCCTGAAAAAATGCACGACGCTGACGTCGTCTGAAAGCGACAAACTGGCGCAAAACAGCGAATTGTGGCAGGTATTGGAAACCGCCAAGCGCAAACTGGGCGAAGAAATGCAGGCGGAAATCCGTTTCCATTACGGCGACACGGTTCACTCCGCCGTCATCAGCCGCGAAGAATTCCAAGAAGCCGCCACGCCATTAATGGGCCGCCTGCGTCAACCGCTGGAACGCGCATTGCGCGATGCCAAACTGCACCCTTCGCAAATCGACGGCATCATTTTGGTCGGCGGCGCGACACGGATGCCGATGATCCGTCATTCCATTGCCCAATTGTTCCGCCGCATCCCGCTTGTTTCGGTCAATCCCGACGAAGCCATCGCACGCGGCGCGGCGGTGCAGGCGGCGCTGATTGCGCGCAACGAAAGCGTGGAAGAAGTCGTCCTTACCGACGTGATGCCCTTCTCGCTCGGCACGGAAGCCGGCATGGACCTTGGCAACCAATACGTTACCGGACGGTTTATCCCGATTATTGAGCGCAATATGCCCGTTCCCGTTTCGCGCGTCGAAACTTTCATCACTTCCCACGACGGGCAGAAAGTGATTTTGGTCGATGTTTTGCAGGGCGAGTCCATGCTTGCCAAAGAAAACCTGAAGCTGGGCGAACTGTCGGTCAACGTCCCACCCAAGCCGAAAGGTCAGGTATCAATAGACGTCCGCTTCAGCTACGACGTCAACGGGCTTTTGGAAGTCGATATCAGCAACAAAAACCTGAATCTGCACATCAATCAGGTTTTCCGTCAAAACAGCCAAAGCCTGACGCCTGAAGAAATCAAGGCTTCCCTGATCAAACTCGCCGCCTTGAAAATCCATCCGCGCGATCAGCAGCACAATATCTATCTGTTGGAAAAAGCCAAACGCCTGTATGAAGAATTCCTCGGCGACAACCGGCACATCATCGCCGCAGAAGTGGCGCGTTTTGAAGCCGTATTGGAAACGCAGGACCCAATCGTTATCCATAGGGCGCAACAGCAATTTAGCGAATTTTTAAACCGTTTCGACGGCGGCTGGCTGCTGTAAACGCTTCGCTTTTCATCGGACATGCCGAACAATGAAAGATAAAATCCATTGAAAACAAAAAATTATGCAATACCGGCAAAAATAAGTTGACACCTTTCCGACGCATCCATATAATGCACGGCTTATCGGGTCGTTAGCTCAGTCGGTAGAGCAGCGGACTTTTAATCCGTTGGTCGAGCGTTCGAATCGCTCACGACCCACCAAATTTAAAAAGCTGAGTTGAAAAACTCAGCTTTTTTATTATCTTTCAGATACACGCAGACCAAACCATACGGAAACGCCGTATCGGTTTAAACTTAACCCGCCAAACCATCAAGGTTATCTGAAACGCCACAATCATACAAAACCGCGTTTTCAGACGACCCCGCCAACGCCACTCGGAATCCACATGATCAGTAGACTGACCGGCAAGCTCATCGAGAAAAACCCGCCGCAAATCGTCATCGACGTCAACGGCGTCGGCTACGAAGCCGACGTATCCATGCAGACTTTCTACAACCTGCCCGCCTTGGGCGAAACCGTACAGCTGTACACCCAGCTTGTCGTCCGTGAAGACGCGCATTTATTGTTCGGTTTTGCGACTGCCGACGAGCGGGCGACGTTCCGCCAGTTGGTCAAAGTCAGCGGCATCGGCGCGAAAACCGCGCTGGGCATACTCTCCGCCATGTCCGCCGACGAACTTGCCCGCGCTGTTGCCGACGAAGACATCAAACGCCTCTCCTCCGCCCCGGGCATCGGCAAAAAAACCGCCGAACGCATGGTTTTGGAACTGCGCGGCAAACTGGTTTCCCATGCCGTTGCCGACGGGCTTTTCGCTGCCGCGCCTGCCGCCGACGAAACGGACGACATCGTCAACACCCTGATTGCACTGGGTTACAACGAACGCGAGGCAAAAGCCGCCATCAAAGGCATCCCCAAAGGCACGGAAGTCGGCGAAGGCGTGCGCTTGGCTTTGAAAAACCTGTTGAAATAAAACATACCCCGCCTTGCCGTCAAAACGCGGCAACCATACAAAGAGGTCGTCTGAAAACCCCGAATCAGGTTTTCAGACGACCTCTTTTTTACGTCAAACCGCTTACGCGCCGCGTTTTTCCAAAGCGGCTACGGCAGGCAACTCTTTGCCTTCCAAAAATTCGAGGAATGCGCCACCGCCGGTGGAGATGTAGCCGATTTGGTCGGTAACGCCGAATTTGGCAATCGCCGCCAGCGTGTCGCCGCCGCCCGCAATCGAGAACGCTTTGCTTTGGGCGATGGCTTCGGCAAGGGCTTTCGTGCCGCCTGCGAACTGGTCAAACTCGAACACACCGACCGGGCCGTTCCAAACGATGGTGCCGGCGGCTTTGAGCAACTCGGCAAGTGCGGCGGCGGATTTCGGACCGATGTCCAAAATCATATCGTCTTCGGCAACGTCGGCAATGTCTTTCACAACCGCTTCGGCATCGGCGGCAAAGGCTTTGGCAACGACGACATCGGTCGGCAACGGTACGGAGCCGCCTTTGGCCGCCATTTTCGCCATGATTTTTTTGGATTCTTCCACCAAATCGTGTTCCGCCAAAGATTTGCCGATGGCTTTGCCTTCCGCCAACAGGAAGGTGTTGGCGATACCGCCGCCGACGATGAGTTGGTCGACTTTGTCCGCCAGCGATTCGAGGATGGTCAGTTTGGTGGACACTTTGCTGCCGGCGACAATCGCCACCATTGGGCGCGCGGGCTGTTTCAAGGCTTTACCCAAAGCGTCGAGTTCGCCCGCCATCAATACGCCGGCGCAGGCAACGGGCGCGGCTTGGGCAACGGCTTCGGTCGAGGCTTGGGCGCGGTGGGCGGTGCCGAACGCGTCGTTGACGAACACGTCGCACAAGGCGGCATAGGCTTTGCCCAGTTCCAAATCGTTTTTCTTCTCGCCCTTATTGATGCGCACGTTTTGCAGCATGACGACATCGCCCGCGTTCAGGGCGGGTTTGTTTTCACGCCAGTCGTTCAATACTTTCACGTCTTTGCCCAACAGGCTGCCCAAGTGCGCGGCAACGGGGGCGACATCGTCTTCGGGGTGGAACTCGCCTTCGGTCGGGCGGCCCAAGTGGGTCATCACGATAACGGACGCGCCGTTGTCCAAGCAGTATTTGATGGACGCGAGCGAAGCGCGGATACGGGTGTCGTCGCTGATTTTGCCGTCTTTGAACGGCACGTTCATATCGGCGCGGATGAGGACGGTTTTGCCCTGCACGTTTTGTTCGGTCAGTTTCAGAAATGCCATGATGTATCCTTTGTGAAGGTTGGAAACGGAAATGGGAATGTTCTCAATTATCCGCGAACGGGGCGCATCGGTAAAGGCGGGATTTGCCTGCACTTGATTTGCGTCAGCGGCAGGGTCGATATAAGGTCGTCTGAAAACGTGGTTTGAATGCAGTATAGTGGATTAACTTTAAACCAGTACGGCGT
>NZ_KV821475.1:0-12161 GCF_001815675.1 Neisseria sp. HMSC065D04 | reverse complement strand
CTTGTCCTGATTTAAAGTTAATCCACTATAAAAACCCAAATCCCTCCTTTCAGACGACCTCCCGCCGAATCTTTGCTAAACTACACGAAAATACGTTCACATCCTCAAAACTATGCTCACTTACACCCCGCCAGACCCGCGCCAACCTGCCAAAACCCATGAAAAACCCTGGCTCTTGCTGCTGATGGCATTTGCCTGGCTGTGGCCGGGCGTGTTTTCGCACGACTTGTGGAACCCCGCCGAACCCACCGTCTTTACTGCCGTCGAAACTTTAGACGCAGGCGCGACGCCGTTGGTCGCCCATGTGTTGGGACAGCCGGATTTTCAGATTCCGCCCGTCTATTTGTGGGTGGCGGCGGCGTTCAAACACCTGTTGTCGCCTTGGGCGGCGGACGCTTATGATGCCGCGCGTTTTGCGGGCGTCTTCTTTACGATTATCGGGCTGACCGCCTGCGGTTTTGCCGGATTCAACTTTTTGGGCAGGCACCACGGGCGCAGCGTCGTCCTCATCCTGATCGGCAGCATCGGGCTGCTCTCGGTCGCGCACTTCCTCAACCCCGCTTCGGTCGCCTTTGCCGCATCGGGTATGATATTGTGCGGCTTTTCGTTGGCGCAACGCCGCGTCATTACCTCTTCCCTGCTGCTGGGCTTCGGCTGGGCGTTGCTGTCGCTTTCATCGGGCTATCTGATGACCGCCGCGCTGATGTTTTTAGCCCCCGCCCTGCTGCTCGATGCGCAATGGCGCGTCAAACGCTATTACCTGACGCTGGTCGGCGCGTTTGCCATCGGACTGCCACTGTTGACGGTTTATCCGCTCATCTTCTCCAGAACGCAGCCCGAACTGTTTTCCATCTGGCTGCAACATCATTCGCTCGGCGCATTCGGCGGTTTAGGTGGTTTTCAGACGACCTTCAGCCTGTTCTATTACCTGAAAAACCTGCTCTGGTTTACCCTGCCCGCATGGCCGCTCGCCGCATGGACGTTAAGCCGCCCCCGCATCCGCGAGAAAAACTGGAGCGTATTGTGCATTTCGTGGTTCCTCATCGTCCTCAGCATACTCGCCGTCAGCCCGCAACGCCTGCAAGACAACCTCGTCTGGCTGCTGCCCCCGCTCGCCCTGCTCGGCGCGGCGCAACTGGACGGACTGCGGCGCGGCGCGGCGGCGTTTATCAACTGGTTCGGCGTTATGGCGTTCGGATTGTTCGCCATCTTCTTGTGGACGGGCTTCTTCGCCATGAACTACGGCTGGCCTGCCAAACTCGCCGAACGCGCCGCCTATTTCAGTCCGTATTACACACCTGACATCGACCCGATACCGATGGCGGTCGCCCTGTTGTTTACCCCGCTGTGGCTGTGGGCGATTACCCGCAAAAACATCCGCGGCAGACAGGCAGTGACTAACTGGGCGGCAGGCGTTACGCTGGCGTGGGCATTGCTGATGACCCTGTTCCTGCCGTGGCTCGACGCCGCCAAAAGCCACGCGCCCGTCGTCCTCCAAATGGAAGCCTCCCTCTCCCCCGAACTGAAACAACGGCTTTCAGACGACCTCGAATGCATCAGCATCGCCAACGAAGACCACCGCGCCCGCATCGCTTGGGCGCAATACAGCGACTTGACACTCCATATCGACGACGCTGCCTGCCGCTACCGTCTGGTGCAGCAGCCTAAAAATACCGACGCGCCTCAAGGTTGGACGAAAATCTGGCAGGGCGCGCGCCCAAGGAACAAAGTGGAAGGCTTCGCCCTGCTGGAGAAAGCGGAATGAATCCGCTAGGGGCGTGAATGGCAAACGTCGTCTGAAGATCGGTTTCAGACGACGTTTTTTCATGAAGATTTGAACATAGGAAACATCGTTTACAAGAATGCGCCTGGCAGGCGTTTGATATAGTGGATTAACAAAAATCAGGACAAGGCGGCGAAGCCGCAGACAGTACAGATAGTACGGCAAGGTAACGCCGTCCTGGTTTAAAGTTAATCCACTATAAACACAAAGGTCGTCTGAAAACCCATATTCAGGTTTTCAGACGACCTTTTATGCCGCAAATTATGCTTCAAATCCCGTGTTATTGCAGGCTGTGTTCCAATGACACGCCTGCCGCCCAGCCGGTTTTGGGGTCTTTGCTTTCTTTGACTACGCCTGAGTTGAACGAGAGGGTCGTGCGTTTGGAGAATTTGTATTCGGTGTTGAACGCGAGCTGTTTGTAGTTCTTGCCGGTATCGGAGCGGCCGTAGGCAACGCCGAGTTTGGGGGTGATGTTGCCCATGGTGTAGCCGGCGGTCACTTGGAAATCGCGGGTGTTGGTATTGGTTTTGGTTTCGTCTTCCCAGTGGAATTTGTCGGCGACATTGCGGGCGTACATCATGCCGGCGGCGAGGTGGAGGTTGTCTTTGTCGTAGCCGACTTTCATGGAATGAACCTGTCTGTCTTTGGTATCGTCAGGCGAACCGTTGCGGGCGTATTCGAGGGCGTAGTGGGCGTTGAAGCCGTTGGTCGGGTGTTTGTAGTGCAAGCCTAAGCCCGCCATCCAGTCGCCGTTGCGCTTTCTGTCTTTGTATTTGTTGGCACCGGGCGCGATTTGGACGCGGTAGTTGAAGCCGTTGTCAAAGGTTTTGGATTCGTAGTTCAGGGCGATTTCACGGCCGCCGAAACGGGTCATGCGCCCCATGGTTTGGGTGTGGTTGTTGCCGTTGAACGCGTCTTGTTCGCCGGTCAGGTAGTGCATGGGGGTACTGAGCCAGCCGGCGCGGACGGTACCGAAATCGCCGCGCAGACCGATGTAGGAGTCGTCCGTACTCCAGCCGTTGTAGTCGAAGGCGACGAATGAATTGACGCCGTAGATGAGCTTGAGGTCTTTGTCGAGTTTTTCACTGCCCATAATCCAGATGCGGCTGTTGTTGTCGGATATATCGGTAGCGGATTGCCCTTTGCCGTTGCGTTCGTGTTCGATAGAAATAAATATCCGTCCGCCGATTTTGGCTTCGTTATCGGATGCCAATGCGGGGACGGCAAGCGGGACGGCAACCGCAATCATTAATAACTTCTTCATTTTATTCTCCTTTTGCTTGATTTTTCTGAGGCTGCGTTTAAACAGGGTTTTATACTATTTGAGGCTTGCAAAAAAATCAATATTTTTGTAATCGATTGTAACTTTTATTTCAAAAAATGTTTTTTACGGCGTTTTTTTGTGTTATCTTGCAAACCGATTCCCAAAACGGGCGGATTTTTTCAAATACCCATAGAGAATAAATCTTTTTATCCGCCAAAAATCAGAATATTTCCCTACCATGTAGTCATATGTAGTTTTTTATTTTTTGCAAAACGCAAGATGGAGGGAGAGATAGCGAGAAGAGGAGAAAAAACGTGCTGCCGAACAAACCTTATTCCATATCGGCTTTATCGCTTGCCATAGTGCTTGCGCTGTCGGCGTGTCATCGCGAAGTCAAGCCCGCGCCCGAATTCAAGCGCAGCGAATACAATAAAATCGTCATCAGCAACGCGGTCGAACCGAGTACGCTCGACCCGCAGAAAAGCTCGGATATGGCGGCAGGCGCGATTATCCGTCAGATGATGGACGGCTTGGTCAGTACAGATGCCGAAGGCAAAACCATTCCTGCCTTGGCGTTGAAATGGGAGTCGTCGGACGAAGGGCGCGTTTGGACGTTCCACCTGCGCGATGCAAATTGGAGCAACGGCGACCCGATTACCGCCGAAGATTTCGTTTACAGCTTCCGCCGCCTCGCCGATCCTGCAACCGCCGCGCCTAACAGCAGCTATTTGGAAGACGCGAAAATACAGGGTGCGGCGGAAATCCTGCAAGGCAAGGCGAAGCCGGATACTTTGGGCGTCAAGGCTTTGGACAAGAAAACGCTGCAATTCACGCTCACCGCGCCCGTGCCATATTTCCCCGATATGCTGATTCAGCAGTTTACCTATCCCGTCCACCGCGCCACAGTCGAAAAATTCGGCGAAAAATGGACGCAGCCGGGCAATTATGTTTCCAGCGGCGCATACATCCTCAAAGAATGGCGTGTCAACAGCCACATCACCATGGATAAAAACCCTGCTTATTACGACAGCAAAAAAGTATCCATCCCGCAGGCGGTGTTCCTCGCCATCGGCAAAGAATACGACCGCTACCGCGCCGACGAAGTGGACGTTACCTACGGCATCCCTTCCGATCAGATTAAGATTGCCGAGAAAGAATTTCCCGGGCAGGTTCGGCGCGCGACTTTGCTGTGTTCTTGGTTTTTAGAGCCGAACTTGGAATCCGCCGAATTTAAAAATCCCAAAGTCCGCCGCGCGCTCAACCTGCTGACCGACCGCGCCATCATTACCAAAGTTGCCGGACGCGGCGACAAGGAAGCGTTCCAGCTCACCCCGCCGAATATGCAGGGCGGCGGCGAATCTGCGCCTGCGTGGAAGCCGCTCAAGCGCGAAGCGCGCATTGCCGAAGCAGAAAAACTCTTGCGCGAAGCGGGTTACAGCGAAGAGAAGCCGCTTGAGTTCCAAATCGTCTATACCACCAGCGAGGCCGCCAAAAAACAAATCACCGCGCTGCAATCCATTTGGAAGGCGACCGTGCCGTTCGTTCGCCCCACGTTGATGAACGAAGAATGGAAAACCTTCTTGGACAAGCGCATGCAGGGCAATTTCAGCATGGCGTTCGCGGGCTGGTGTTCCGACTACAACGACCCTGCGGGCATGCTCAATATTTTCAAATCCAACAATCCGAACAACGCCTTCCATTACAAGAATCCCGAATTCGACAAGCTGATGAACAGCACGCTCGAAGCGGGCATTTCCGCCGAAGAACGCGCCCGCCGCTACATCAGCGCCGAGGCGATGCTGCAACGCGACGACGCCTTTATCCCGCTGTATCACCAAGTCAGCATCAATCTGGTGAAACCCGACATCCAAGGCTACTCCGACCGCGACCCGCTGAAAAACTACACCATCAAAAATTGGTCGTTTGCACCCAAGAAGTGATTTGATAACATAGACACGTTTTTCAGACGACCTCTCTGTACATCAAGTTAATCCGCTATAAAAAGGTCGTCTGAAACCGCGAAACCTATTGGAGAATCCGTTCATGAATACCGTATCGAATTACCTGTCCGCATTGCGCGAAGCCATGAAGGCGCAAGGTCTGGACGCACTCGTCATCCCCTCCGCCGACCCCCATCTTTCCGAATACCTGCCTGCACACTGGCAGGCGCGCCGCGAGTTGTCGGGCTTTACCGGCTCGGTCGGCACGTTCGTCGTTACCGCCGACGAAGCGGGCGTGTGGGTGGACAGCCGCTATTGGGAGCAGGCGACCAAACAGCTTGCGGGCAGCGGCATCGAGCTGCAAAAAAGCGGGCAAGTTCCGCCGTATAACGAATGGCTCGCGGCAAACCTGCCCGAAAACGCCGCCGTCGGCATCCCATCCGATATGGTGTCGCTCACCGGCAAACGCACTTTGGCGCAATCCCTGACCGCCAAAAACATCCGCATCGAACACCCCGACGACCTGCTTGACCAAGTGTGGACAAGCCGCCCTGCCATCCCCGCCGAAACCGTGTTCATCCACGACCCCGCCTACGTCTCTGAAACCGCCGCCGAAAAACTCGCCTGCGTGCGCGCCGTCATGGCGGGAAAAGGCGCGGATTACCACTTGGTTTCCTCGCTTGACGACATCGCTTGGCTGACCAACCTGCGCGGCAGCGACGTGCCTTTCAATCCCGTTTTCGTGTCCTTCCTGCTTATCGGCAAAGACAATGCCGTCCTGTTTACCGACCAAGGTCGTCTGAACGCCGAAGCCGCCGCCGCGCTGCAAACCGCAGGCATCACGGTCGAACCTTACGCCCAAGTTGCCGACAAACTCGCGCAAATCGGCGGCACGCTGCTTATCGAGCCGAACAAAACCGCCGTCAGCACCCTCGTGCGCCTGCCCGAAAGCGTGCGCCTGATCGAAGGCATCAACCCGTCCACCTTCTTCAAATCCGTCAAATCCGAAGCCGACATCGCCCACATCCGCGAAGCGATGGAACAAGACGGCGCGGCGTTGTGCGGCTTCTTCGCCGAGTTTGAAGACATCATCGACAACGGCGGCAGCCTGACCGAAATCGACGTGGACACCATGCTCCACCGCTACCGCAGCGCACGTCCGGGCTTCATCTCATTGAGTTTCGACACCATCGCGGGCTTCAACGCCAACGCCGCCCTGCCGCATTACAGCGCAACGCCCGAAAGCCACAGCACCATCAGCGGCAACGGCCTCCTGCTCATCGACTCCGGCGCGCAATACAAAGGCGGCACGACCGACATCACCCGCGTCGTCCCCGTCGGCACACCGAGTGTCGAACAAAAACGCGACAACACCCTCGTCCTCAAAGCCCATATTGCGCTTGCCGAAGCCGTGTTCCCCGAAAACATCCTCTCACCGATGATAGACGCCATCTGCCGCAAACCCCTGTGGCAGGCGCAATGCGACTACGGCCACGGCACAGGCCACGGCGTAGGCTACTTCCTCAACGTCCACGAAGGCCCGCAAGTCATCGCCTGCGCCGCCGTTCCCGGTCCGCAGCACGCCATGAAAAAAGGCATGGTAACCTCCATCGAACCCGGACTCTACCGTCCCGGCAAATGGGGCATCCGCATTGAGAACCTCGCCGCCAACCAAGCCGTCGCCAACCCGCAGGAAACCGAGTTCGGCAGCTTCCTCTACTTCGAAACCCTGACCCTCTGCCCCATCGACACCCGCCTGATGGACACCGCCCTCATGACCGACGGCGAAATCGACTGGGTCAACCGCTACCACGCCGAAGTCCGCCGCCGCCTCGAGCCGCTGACCGAAGGCGCGGCAAAAGCATGGCTGATCAAACGCACCGAACCGCTGGCGCGCTGACGGCAAAGGTCGTCTGAAACGACCGTGGTGCGGGTTCTCACCACGAACCCGCGCCAACCCAAAAGGTCGTCTGAAAAACAACCGTAGCGTGGGCTTTGCCCACGAATCCGCGCCAATCCCAAAGGTCGTCTGAAAACGGCCGTAGCGTGTGCTCTGCCCACGAAAAACACCAGCAAAAAGGTCGTCTGAAACCCAAAATCCGGTTTCAGAAGACCTCCGAAACAAACCCATAACGCAGGCTGCCACCCGCAACCGCCGCAATAAAAAACCGTCCGAAACCCCATCCAAAGTGTTCAGACAACCATAAAAGCCGTAGCGTGGGCTTTGCCCACGAAAAGCATCAGCAAAAAGGTCGTCTGAAACCCAAAATCCCGTTTCAGACGACCATAAAAGCAAAAGCCCGCACACTCCAAAACCAAGGGCCTGACTACAAAGAAGAGAAACCATCCCAAGCGTCCGAACACCCGTTCAGACCGCCTTCCCGTATTCAGGCATATTCCGACCCACCAAGCCCCGAGCAGGTACGATATGCTGAAATTCATCATCCGCCGCATACTTTCCGCCATCCCCACCATGCTGGTACTGATTACCGTCTCATTCTTCCTGATGCGGCTCGCACCCGGCAGCCCCTTCACCGGCGACAAAAACGTACCGCCCGCCGTACTGGCCAACATCGAAGCCAAATATCATCTGAACGACCCGATGTACCTGCAATACTTCAACTATCTCAAACAACTCGCCCACGGCGACCTCGGTCCCTCATTCAAATACAAAGACTACAACGTCAACGAGCTGCTCGCCCAAGCCCTGCCCGTTTCCGTCGAGCTGGGCGTGTACGCCTTCATCATCTCCACCGTCTTGGGCGTACTCATGGGCACCATCGCCGCACTCAGGCGCAACACATGGGCGGACTACACCATCATGACCGCCGCCATGACCGGCATCGTCGTCCCCAGCTTCGTCAAAGCCCCCATCATGATTTTCATCTTCGCCATCACCCTCAAATGGCTGCCCGCCGGCGGCTGGAACGACGGCTCGTTGACCAGCCTCATCATGCCCGTCGCCGCCCTCTCCATCGGCTATGTCGCAGGCCTCGCCCGCATCACGCGCGGCGCGATGATAGAAGTGTTGAACAGCCCCTACATCCGCACTGCCCGCGCCAAAGGATTATCAATGAACAGCATCGTCCTGCGCCACGCCCTGCGTCCCGCCATGCTGCCTATCCTTTCCTATCTCGTTCCTGCCTTCGTCGGCATCATCACCGGCGCCATCGTCATCGAAAGCGTCTTCGGTCTGCCCGGCATCGGACAACTCTTCGTCAACGGCGCGCTCAACCGCGACTACGGCATGATCTTGGGGCTGACCATCCTCGTCGGCGTACTGACCATCGTCTTCAACGCCATACTCGACATCCTCTACGCCCTGATCGACCCCAAAATCCGCTATTAAAAGCAAAAAAGGTCGTCTGAAAACCGGTTTTGCCGTTTTCAGACGACCCCGAACAAAACAACGGAGAACACCATGCTATTCAACAAGAAAAATTCCCGCGCCATAGCAGAAGCCGCCGAACAGGCACAAGTACACGGACGCAGCCTGTGGCAGGACGCATGGCGGCGTTTCAGCAACAACAAAGCCGCCCTGTGCAGCGTCTTCATCCTTGCCGCCATTATCCTCTTCGTTATCGCCGTCCCCTGGGTCAGCGCCTACACCTACGACCACACCGACTGGGACAACATGCAAATCCCGCCCTCCTTCGCCACCCGCCACTACTTCGGCACCGACCTGCTCGGACGCGACCTCTTCACCCGAGCCGCCGCCGGCGGACGCATTTCCCTGCTCATCGGCATTGCAGGCGCACTCGTTGCCGTCGTCATCGGCACGCTCTACGGCGCACTCGCAGGCTTCTTCGGCGGCAAACTCGACTCCGTCATGATGCGCCTGCTCGAAATCCTCAACGCCTTTCCGTTCATGTTTTTCGTCATCCTCTTGACCACCTTCTTCGGGCGCAACCTCTTACTCATCTTCGTCGCCATCGGACTCGTCTCATGGCTGGACGTCGCCCGCATCGTCCGCGGACAAACCCTCAGCCTCAAACACAAAGAATTCGTCGAAGCCGCCCGCATCACAGGCGTATCCCGCCGCCGCATCGTTACCCGCCACATCATCCCTAACGTACTCGGCGTCGTCATGGTTTACGCCTCCCTGCTCGTACCCGGCATGATCATGTTCGAATCCTTCCTCAGCTTCCTCGGATTGGGCGTACAAGAACCCAAGACCAGTTGGGGCTCCATGCTCCAAGAAGGCGCAGCCTCCATGGAAGCCGCCCCGTGGCAGCTCCTCGTCCCCTGCTTCTTCCTCGTCGCCACCCTCTTCTGCTTCAACTTCATCGGCGACGGCCTGCGCGACGCACTCGACCCCAAAGACCGCTGACACACACCACGAGGACACACCCATGAACACCCCGTTACTCACCGTCGAAAACCTCGACATCCGCTTCCAACTCCACGAAAAAACCGTCCACGCCGTGCGCAACATCAGCTTCAAAGTCGCCAAAGGCGAAACCCTCGCACTCGTCGGCGAATCCGGTTCCGGCAAATCCGTTACCGCCATGTCCCTCATGCGCCTCCTGCCCGAAAACACCACCCGCTACGGACAAGACTCACGTATCACCTTCGACGGCACATCCATCCTCGACGCAGACGAAAAAACCCTCCGCAGCCTGCGCGGCGGATGCATCAGCTTCATCTTCCAAGAGCCCATGACCTCGCTGAACCCCTTCATGAAAATCGGCACCCAGCTCATGGAAGCCCTGCGCGTCCACAACAAAACCATCACCCGTAAAGCCACCCGCGAACGCATCCTCGACCTCCTCAACCGCGTCGGCATCCGCGAAGCAGAACGTCGTCTGAAACAATACCCCCACGAATTCTCAGGCGGCCAGCTCCAGCGCATCATGATCGCCATGGCGCTGCTCAACGAGCCCGCCCTGCTCATCGCCGACGAACCCACCACCGCCCTCGACGTCACCATCCAGGCAGAAATCCTCGACCTCCTCCACGACCTCCAAAAACAAATGGGCATGGCGATAATCTTCATCACCCACGACCTCGGACTCGCCGAACACTACGCCGAAACCGTCTGCGTCATGAAAGACGGCGAAATCGTCGAGCGCGGCAAAATCAAACAAGTTTTCGCCAACCCCACCCACCCCTACACCGCCCAACTCATCCACTCCGTCCCCAAAGGCATGAAAGACCCCGTAGAAGGCAACCCGCCCGAACTCATCCGCGCCGACGGCATCAATGTCCACTTCACCCTCAAACACAACTTCTTCGGCAAACCCCTCAAAACCTTCCACGCCGTCAAAAACATCAGCCTCACCATCCGCCAAGGCGAAACCCTCGGCATCGTCGGCGAATCCGGTTCCGGCAAATCCACACTCGGCAAAGCCATCATGCAAATGCTCCCCTACCAAGGCAACATACACTTCGACGGCAGCGACCTCGCCGCCCTCACCCCCGAGCGATCGCGCCAGCTCAAAGCCGAACGCCAAATGGTCTTCCAAGACCCCTACGGCTCACTCTCACCCCGCCTCACCGTCGGCGAAATCATAGGCGAAGGCCTCACCGTCCACCGCCCCGAAATGACCAAAGCCCAACGCACCGAACTCGTCCTCAAAGTCCTGGACGAAGTCTCCCTGCCCGCCGACGCCCTCAACCGCTACCCGCACGAATTCTCAGGCGGACAACGCCAACGCATCGCCATCGCCCGCGCCCTCATCCTGCGGCCCAAGTTCATCCTCCTCGACGAACCCACCTCCGCCCTCGACCGCTCCGTCCAAATCAAAGTCGTCGAACTGCTGCGCGAACTCCAAACCAAATACGGACTGACCTACATCTTCATCAGCCACGACCTCTCCGTCGTCCGCGCCGTCAGCGACAACGTTGCCGTCATGCAGCACGGAGAACTCGTCGAATACGGCAGCGCAGACCAAATCTTCCACCACCCGCAGAAAGACTACACCAAACGCCTCATCAACGCCGCCTTCGACCTCTGACCCAAGGTTGCCTGAAACCCAACGTAGCGTGGGCTCCGCCCACGAATCCTGCCAACCTCAGAAGGTCGTCTAAAAACCCAGCGTAGCGTGGGCTTCGCACACGAATCCCACCAACCCCAAAGGTCGTCTGAAACTGAAAAATACAGTTTCAGACGACCTTTTTATGCTCCAAACAACCATTATCCGTGGGCAAAGCCCACGCTACCGCTCCCGCATTGCTAAACCAATTCCAATATTTCAAAAATATAACGAATGCAAACGCCCCCATATCTCCATTCTCCGCTGAAACCACACAACCCGTAGCGTGGGCTTCGCCCACGAACTACACAAATACCAAAAGGTCGTCTGAAAACCCACTTTCAGACGACCTTTCATCCCCCTTCCCTCCCAAACCACCCATACAACATCTTTACCTCTTATCATCCGTTGTTTATCCTACCTGTCATTTTGACTTATATTCAGACTTTCATCATAAACCTCATGGCTGACCGCCAATCCTACCCCGTTCTTTCGCCGCCATCGAAACCGCCAACACCCAAGAACATTACCCAACCAACAGCCGCAACCATGATAAGCATGATATTTACGCAAAAACTATTCGAAAAAAGACAAACCTGCTTTTGCCATCTTATCCAGAGGAGTTAAAAAGTGTCGAAAGGTAAATATTTAATTTTTATCGCAGTTCTATTTCTAACTTCATGTATCGTTTCTTTTAATGGTTATGAACTGCAACCTAAAAATTATGTGATCAACAAAGAATTTGATGAAGTTGTATTTGATATGGATTTTATCAATACAAAACAAAAAATGATAAATAATTTAAGAAAAGCAAATGCATACCACGCTAATTGTGAAAGCAGCGAACGAACATATGTTGTAGATTTATTGGGTTTTGTTGATTCAGAATCTAGTGATATAAAAAATATCCGGAGTGATAGGTTGACAGGAAGTGTACGACTATGCAGCAATGATGACCGATTCAATTGTGTACAGGAAAAATTTAAACAAAAAAGATATACATTTAAATGTATAGCTGTGTTCTATGAAGGAATGGAGCGTGGTTATCGATCCAAGCCTTTTGTCATCGATTTTGATACACGGACGCTTAAAAAAGAACTGTAAGCCTAGATTGGACTGAACCCAATATTTTTAGCGATTTGAAGGTGTCATTACTCTACGCCCAACCTTGTATATCGAAACACCCGTATCATAGCAAC
>NZ_KV821474.1:8786-20348 GCF_001815675.1 Neisseria sp. HMSC065D04 | reverse complement strand
CGCCGTACTGGTTTAAAGTTAATCCACTATAAACCACCATATCGTGTAAAGATTGGAATGTAAGGCGAAAGTTGTTGTAATTCAGTCAACAGAAAAAGTCAGATTGATATAGAATTTGGTTATCTGGATAATCCTGATTATAATGGTAGACATGAAAAAATATATCCCCATCTTATTTGCGTTGGCGGCACTTGCCGGTTGTGAGACCATTTATGTCCCAAGCTTGCAAGAAGTGCCTGTCCGTCCGACTAATGTTAAGCCTAATGTTAAAACGACTAAGGGTGAAAAATCTGCGGCGTTCAGTTTGGCTTCTTCGCATTGGAGTGATGTTTCAAAAATCCGCGATGAGGCGACACGTTTGAGCTATCAGGTCAGCCAAGGAAAAATGACCAAGGTTCAAGCTGCCCAATATCTGAACAAGTTCCGCATTCAGCTTGTCGGCCGTAATGTTGTGGATGACAGCGTATATGAGGTTTATTTGCGTTCTGCCGTTGACAGCCAACGAGGCGAAATCAATACCGAACAATCCAAGCTGTATATCCAAAACGCCTTGCGCGGATGGCAGCAACGCTGGAAAAATATGGGTAACAAACCTTCTAACCCGGCATTTACCAACTTCCTGATGGAAGTCATGAATATGACTCCGTTGAAATAAGTTTCTCATTTCAAACAAAAGGTCGTCTGAAAATTTTCAGACGACCTTTTGTTTTGGATGCCGATATTTATGATGTTTTACGCAGCAGCTTCTCAGTTGCCAGTCTTGCCCGCTCTTTAATGTCTTCCGTCAGGTAAGTTTTCATCTGGCTGTACACCAAAGTAATGACGGCAATGTCGTCGCTGAATCCCAAAGGACCCAGCAAATCGGGAATGCTGTCGATAGGGCTGAGGAAGTAAACCAATGCGCCGACGATAATCATTTTGGCGCGTCTGGGGGTGTGAGGGGAGTCCCAAAGATAATACAGCGCATACAACTGGCGTACGATGGGTTCGCCCAACCGGCCTGCAAAACGGGCGAGTTTATTGAGAAAACCCGTTTTATCCAAATTGCGCCTTCTGAATTTGGGGATAAAGTTTTCCGGATCGGAAGACTGGGTGTATTGTTTTGCTTCGGAATGTTTCATAACAAGCCTCAAAGTAATTGAGTGGGAAGGGTTTGCCGTAATGCGGGCAAAGTATAAAACGGAGTAAGGCAAAGAAATGTCAGTATAGTGCAGTTTTGTGATAGGTGCTGAAGAGGTCGTCTGAAACATACCGATTGCCGGCGTTGAATGTAATGTTTTTGCAGTTCGATTTATATTCGAATTTTGTGGTTATTAGATTATAAAAATAATATTTATTTCTATTTATATATTATAAAAACAAAGATATTAAGATGGTATTGCAGGGCATGAAAGCCATATGGAGGTTACTGAACAGCGGTTAAAGCGGTATTGGTTCAATTATTAATGGATAGTGTTTTGTTATTGGTACAGTTTATGATGTTTTTTGGTAAAATTTATTAGATTGTTTATAAATTAGACTGTTCAAAATCGGATAAAACAGGTAAATTATAGTTTATGTAACTCGATGTAATTTGAGTTATTGGTTTTGATCTGATAAAAAATACAGAGGAACTGGCTATGTCCGTCAAACCGCGTCCTGTCTTTTTGGAGATTCCCAATATACGGTTGCCTATACCGGGAATTGTCTCCATCTTGCACCGCATCAGCGGGGTAGGGTTATTTATAATGCTTCCCGTTTTGCTGTATCTCCTGTCCGGTACGTTGAGCCGCGAGTCGGCGTTTGAAACTTACCGTGCCATCGTTTCCAATCCTTTGGTTAAGTTGATTTTAATCGGCGTGTTATGGGCTTATCTGCACCATTTTCTCGCCGGTATCCGTTTTTTATTTTTGGATGCACACAAAGGCCTTGAGCTGAATACTGCGCGCAATACCGCCAAATTGGTGTTTGCTGCCGCATTGGTGCTGACCGTCGTTTTGGGAGCGTTGTTATGGTAGAGCGTAAATTGACCGGTGCCCATTACGGTTTGCGCGATTGGGCGATGCAACGTGCGACTGCGGTTATCATGTTGATCTATACCGTCGCGCTTTTAGTGATTCTGTTTACCCTGCCTAAAGAATATTCGGCATGGCAGGCATTTTTCGATCAAGTTTGGGTGAAAGTGTTCACTCAAGTCAGCTTTATCGCCGTATTTTTGCACGCTTGGGTGGGTATCCGCGATTTGTGGATGGACTATATCAAACCCTTCGGCGTGCGTTTGTTTTTGCAGGTTGCCACCATCGTTTGGCTGGTCGGCTGCCTGGTGTATTCAATTAAAGTAATTTGGGGGTAAGTATGGGTTTTCCTGTTCGCAAGTTTGATGCCGTGATTGTCGGCGGTGGTGGTGCAGGTTTACGCGCAGCCCTCCAATTATCCAAGTCCGGTCTGAATTGTGCCGTTTTATCTAAAGTGTTCCCGACCCGTTCGCATACCGTAGCGGCGCAGGGCGGTATTTCCGCCTCTTTGGGCAATGTGCAGGAGGACCGTTGGGACTGGCATATGTACGATACCGTGAAAGGTTCCGACTGGCTGGGCGACCAAGATGCGATTGAGTTTATGTGTCGCGCCGCGCCTGAAGCAGTAATTGAATTGGAACACATGGGTATGCCTTTTGACCGCGTCGAAAGCGGCAAAATTTATCAGCGTCCTTTCGGCGGTCATACTGCCGAACACGGTAAACGCGCGGTAGAACGTGCTTGCGCGGTTGCCGACCGTACTGGTCATGCGATGCTGCATACCCTGTACCAACAAAACGTCCGTGCCAATACGCAATTCTTTGTGGAATGGACGGCGCAAGATTTGATTCGTGATGAAAATGGCGATGTGGTTGGTGTTACGGCCATGGAAATGGAAACCGGCGAAGTTTATATTTTCCACGCTAAAGCTGTGATGTTTGCTACTGGCGGCGGCGGCCGTATTTATGCGTCTTCCACCAATGCCTATATGAATACCGGCGACGGTTTGGGTATTTGCGCTCGTGCAGGCATTCCGTTGGAAGATATGGAGTTCTGGCAATTCCACCCGACCGGCGTGGCAGGTGCAGGCGTGTTGATTACCGAAGGTGTACGCGGTGAGGGCGGTATTCTGTTGAATGCCGACGGTGAGCGCTTTATGGAACGCTATGCGCCGACCGTAAAAGACTTGGCTTCGCGCGACGTGGTTTCCCGCGCGATGGCGATGGAAATCTATCAAGGTCGCGGCTGTGGCAAGAACAAAGACCATGTATTGCTGAAAATCGACCATATCGGTGCCGAAAAAATTATGGAAAAACTGCCGGGCATCCGCGAGATTTCCATTCAGTTTGCCGGTATCGACCCGATTAAAGATCCGATTCCCGTCGTGCCGACTACCCACTATATGATGGGCGGTATTCCGACCAACTACCACGGCGAAGTCGTTGTTCCGCAAGGCGATGAATACGAAGTGCCGGTAAAAGGTCTGTACGCAGCAGGCGAGTGCGCTTGTGCTTCCGTGCACGGTGCGAACCGTTTGGGTACCAACTCCCTGTTGGACTTGGTGGTGTTCGGTAAAGCTGCCGGCGACAGCATGATTAAATTCATCAAAGAGCAAAGCGATTGGAAACCTCTGCCTGCGGATGCCGGCGAGCTGACCCGCCAACGTATCGAACGCTTGGATAACCAAACCGGCGGCGAAAACGTTGATGCGCTGCGCCGCGAACTGCAACGCTCTGTCCAACTGCATGCCGGCGTGTTCCGTACCGATGAGATTCTGAGCAAAGGCGTTCAAGAAGTCATGGCGATTGCCGAGCGTGTGAAACGTACCGAAATCAAAGACAAGAGCAAAGTGTGGAATACCGCGCGTATCGAAGCTTTGGAATTGGACAACCTGATTGAAGTGGCGAAAGCGACTTTGGTATCTGCCGAAGCACGTAAAGAATCACGCGGCGCACACGCTTCAGACGACCATCCTGAGCGCGACGACGAAAACTGGATGAAACACACGCTATATCATTCAGATACCAACACCTTGTCCTATAAACCGGTACACACCAAGCCTTTGAGCGTGGAATACATCAAACCGGCCAAGCGCGTTTACTGATGCGTTTTCAGACGGCCTCTCCGTACCATTAAGAGGCCGTCTGAAAATCAAATACACCACCACACTGAACAGCCTGAACCCATAACATAAAACCATCAGGCGGTTTATGAGAAAAGGAACACTTCTCATGGAAAAAATGAGTTTTGAAATTTACCGTTACAATCCGGACGTTGATGCCAAACCTTATATGCAACGTTACGAGTTGGAGCTGGAACCTACCGACGTCAAACTTTTGGACGCGCTGGTGCGCCTGAAAGCGCAAGACGATACCCTGTCTTTCCGCCGTTCCTGCCGCGAAGGTATTTGCGGTTCGGACGGTATGAACATCAACGGCAAAAACGGCTTGGCGTGTCTGACCGATTTACGCAGCCTGAAACAGCCTGTCAAAATCCGCCCGCTGCCCGGTTTGCCTGTCATCCGCGACCTGATTGTGGACATGACCCAGTTCTTCAAACAATACCATTCCATTAAGCCTTACGTCGTTAACGACAATCCGATCGATGCCGACAAAGAGCGCTTGCAAACTCAGGAAGAACGTAAAGAGTTGGACGGTTTGTACGAATGTATTTTGTGTGCCTGCTGCTCGACTGCCTGTCCGTCGTTCTGGTGGAATCCCGACAAATTCGTCGGTCCGTCCGGTTTGCTGAACGCCTACCGCTTCATTGCCGACAGCCGCGATACCATTACCAACGAGCGTTTGGACAATTTGAACGACCCGTATCGCCTGTTCCGCTGCCATACCATCATGAACTGCGTGGACGTATGTCCTAAACACTTGAATCCGACCCGTGCCATCGGTAAGATTAAAGAAATTATGTTGAAACGAGCCGTTTAAGAAATGATGGTTTTTGACGATATTGCCAAACGGAAAATCCGTTTTCAAACCCGCCGGGGATTATTGGAGTTAGATTTGATTTTCGGCAGGTTTATGGAAAAAGAATTCGAGCATTTGAGCGATAAAGAGCTGTCCGAGTTTTCCGAAATCCTTGAGTTTCAAGATCAGGAGCTTCTTGCCCTGATCAACGGACATTCGGCGACAGACAAGGAACACCTTATCCCCATGCTTGAAAAAATCAGACGAGCTTGACGTATTGGAAATCCGCCTGCCTTTCGGCGGATTTCTAGGATACGGAGGTCGTCTGAAAATAAAGACCGTGCTGCATAGGCAGCAACGAAAGCCCCAACCTACAAAGGAGCGATAAATATGTCCAAATCAATTAAACTCAACGTACCCAATCAAGAGGATTTAGAACTGCCCGTATTGGAAGCGAGCATCGGTCATGACGTGGTCGATATCCGCGCACTGACGAAAAACACAGGCTTATTCTCATTCGACCCCGGGTTCGTTTCAACAGCAAGCTGCGAATCCAAAATCACTTATATCGACGGCGACAAAGGTCTGCTGTATTACCGTGGTTATCCCATCGAACAACTCGCCGAAAAATCCGATTATTTGGAAGTCTGCTACCTGCTGATTTACGGCGAACTGCCGACGCCTGAGCAAAAGGCAGAATTTGACAATACCGTCCGCCGTCATACGATGGTGCATGAACAGCTGACTTGGTTCTTCCGCGGCTTCCGTCGCGATGCGCATCCGATGGCGATGATGGTCGGCGTGGTTGGTGCATTGTCTGCGTTCTATCAAGACAGTCTGGACATTACGAACCCCGAACACCGCAAAATCGCAATTTACCGTCTGATTTCCAAAATTCCGACGATTGCGGCGATGTGCTACCGCTACTCCAACGGTCTGCCGTTCAATTATCCGAGAAATAACCTCTCTTATTCCGAAAATTTCATGCACATGATGTTTGCCACACCATGTGAAGACTACAAACCCAATCCTGTATTGGCACGCGCGCTCGACCGCATCTTTATCCTTCATGCCGACCACGAGCAAAACGCATCGACTTCGACCGTCCGTCTGGCAGGTTCTTCAGGCGCGAACCCGTTTGCCTGTATCGCTGCCGGTATTGCCTGTCTGTGGGGTGCGTCCCACGGCGGTGCGAACGAAGCCGTTTTGAAAATGTTGGACGAAATCGGCGATGTGTCCCGTGTTGCCGAATATATGGAAGGTGTGAAACAGCGTAAATACCGCCTGATGGGCTTCGGACACCGCGTGTACCGCAATATGGATCCGCGTGCCAGCATTATGCGCGAGACCTGTTATGAAGTGCTGAAAGAATTGGGCTTGGAAGACAGTCCGAAATTCAAGCTGGCAATGGAATTGGAACAAATTGCCCTGAAAGACCCGTTCTTCGTGGAGCGCAAGCTGTACCCCAACGTAGACTTCTACTCTGGTATTGTTCTGTCCGCACTGGGCATTCCGACCGAAATGTTTACCGTCATCTTCGCCCTGTCGCGCAGCGTGGGCTGGATTTCGCACTGGCATGAAATGATCGGCGATCCTTCGCTGAAAATCGGCCGTCCACGCCAACTTTATACCGGTGCGGAACGCCGAGATTATGTGCCGGCGGATAAACGCTGAAAATCGGTATATTAATATGTTGTCGGAACTTCATTTGAGAAAGCCGAATAGTTTTTTTAAATAAGTTTGTCTGCAGCAAACGAAACAGATACAAGTAATTTGGCTGGAAATAGGGTAGAATGAAGTGTCATTTCAAACGGCATGGATTCCGTTGAAACACATGGAATTCTACCCTTTGTTTATATTTTAAAGAAAAGAGCTCGCGTCATGATGGATGAAAAACTCAATTTTTCTTATCTGTTCGGTTCAAATGCTCCCTACATCGAGGAGTTGTATGAGAATTTCCTGGAAAACCCCAATTCGGTCGATGAAAAATGGAAGCAGTATTTCACCGACTTAAGCAAGCAGCCCGGTGCAGCGGATGTTGATATCGCCCATGCGCCGATCCGTGAATCCTTCGCCAATTTGGCAAAAACCAAATCGACAGCGGCTATTGCCGGCGGTATGGACGAAGCCATGATGAAGAAACAGGTCGGCGTACTGCGGTTGATTTCTGCTTACCGTATTCAAGGTGTGGGCGCCGCACAGCTTGACCCGCTCAAACGTATCCCTCCACGCAACATTGAAGCCCTCGATCCCAAATTCCACGGACTGAATGATGCCGATATGGCGGTTCAGTTCAATATGGGCGAGGGCGATTTTTCCGGCCAAAGCAAACTGCCTCTGTCCCAAATCATCAGCAACCTCAAGCAAACCTACTGTGGCCACCTCGCATTGGAATACATCTACATTCCCAATACCGAAGAGCGCCGCTGGTTGCGCAATTATTTTGAGGATGTGCTGTCCACCCCGAGTTACAGTGCCGAACAGAAACGCCGCATCCTGAAAGAAATGACCGCTGCCGAGACTTTGGAGCGTTATCTGCATACCAAATACGTCGGTCAGAAACGCTTCGGCGTAGAAGGCGGCGAGAGCGTGATTGCCGGTCTGAATTACCTGATTCAAAACGCAGGTAAAGACGGTGTCGAAGAAGTCATCATCGGTATGGCACACCGAGGTCGTCTGAATGTCTTGGTCAACATTTTGGGCAAGAAACCGGGCGATTTGTTTGCCGAATTTGAAGGCCGTGCCGAAATCAAGCTGCCTAGCGGCGACGTAAAATACCACATGGGTTTCAGCTCCGACATCGCTACGCCGAACGGTCCGATGCACGTTTCTTTGGCGTTCAACCCGTCTCACTTGGAAATCGTCAATCCTGTCGTTGAAGGTTCTGCACGCGCCAAACAAAAACGTCTGGGCGAAAACGGCCGCGACAAAGTATTGCCCGTATTGATTCACGGCGACTCTGCATTTGTCGGCTTGGGCGTCAACCAAGCGACGTTCAATCTGTCCAAAACGCGCGGCTATACCACCGGCGGTACGGTCCACATCGTCATCAACAACCAAATCGGCTTCACCACCTCCGATACCCGCGACACCCGTTCGACCGTGCATTGTACCGACGTGGCGAAAATGGTTTCCGCCCCGGTCATCCATGTCAACGGCGACGATCCGGAACGCGTTTGCTTCGCCATCCAAGCCGCTTTGGACTACCGTAAGAAATTCAACAAAGATATCGTGATCGATGTCGTCTGCTACCGCAAATGGGGTCACAACGAGGGCGACGATCCGACCCTGACCCAGCCGATGATGTACAAAAAAGTATCGCAACACCCCGGTGCGCGTGCTTTGTACACCGAACAACTGATTGCAGAAGGCGTGGTAACGCAGGCGGAAGCCGACGGCTATATCCAAGCCTACCGCGATGCTTTGGACAAAGGCGAACACGTCGAGCAAACAACGTTGAGCAATTTCCAACGCACGCAAATCGACTGGAGCAAATACCAAGGCAAAGACTGGCGCGAAGACGTGGAAACCGGCCTGCCCGCTGCCGACATCGAGCGTCTTGCCGAGAAATTTACCGCTGTCCCCGAAGGCTTTGCACTGCATCCGACTGCCAAACGTGTGCTCGAAGCGCGCAAAGGCATGGCTGCGGGCAGTCAGCCGATTGACTGGGGTATGGCGGAAACCCTTGCATACGCCAGCCTGGTCACCAAAGGCCACGGCGTGCGCATTTCCGGCGAAGACTCCGGACGCGGTACGTTCTCGCACCGCCATGCCGTATTGCACGACCAAAAACGCGAAAAATGGGATGACGGCACTTATGTACCGCTGCGCAATATGGGCGAAGGTGCAGGCGAATTCCTCGTCATTGACTCTATCTTGAATGAAGAAGCGGTCATGGCGTTCGAATACGGTTTCGCCTGCTCCGCGCCCGACAAACTGACTATTTGGGAAGCGCAGTTCGGCGACTTTGCCAACGGTGCGCAAGTGACCATCGACCAATTCCTGTCGTCCGGCGAAACCAAATGGGGACGTTTGTGCGGTCTGACCACCATCCTGCCGCACGGTTACGACGGTCAAGGTCCGGAACACTCATCCGGCCGCGTAGAACGCTGGTTGCAGCTCTGCTCCGAACACAATATGCAAATCATCATGCCATCTGAAGCGTCGCAAATGTTCCACCTGCTGCAACGCCAAGTCTTGGGTTCGTACCGCAAACCGCTGGTGATTTTCATGTCCAAACGCCTGTTGCGCTTCAAAGGCGCGATGAGTCCGTTGGAAAACTTTACCGAAGGTTCGCGCTTCCGTCCCGTTATCGGCGATACCGCCGAGCGTGGCAACAATGAAAGCGTGAAACGCGTGATTCTTTGCGCCGGACAGGTTTACTACGATTTGGAAGCAGGCCGTGCCGAGCGCAAACTGGAAAACGATGTCGCCATCGTCCGCGTCGAGCAGCTTTATCCGTTCCCATACGACGAGGTGCGCGTAGAGTTGGAGAAATATCCGAACGCGAAATCTGTGGTTTGGGCGCAAGAAGAGCCGAAAAACCAAGGCGCGTTCTACCAAATCCGCCACCGCTTGGAAGACGTTATCGGCGAAAGCCAAAAACTGTCTTATGCCGGTCGTCCGAGCAGCGCATCGCCAGCCGTCGGCTATATGAGCAAACACGTCGCCCAGCTGAAACAACTGGTTGAAGACGCAATGACGCTGTAACGCAATACGGTGCGGCGTTCCGAATGAAACATTTCAGACGGAACGCCCGCCAAACAAAAGAGATAACACACAACAGGTCGTCTGAAAACCAACGACCATCCGGAGACACAAAATGATTATTGACGTAAAAGTACCCATGCTGTCCGAAAGCGTATCCGAAGGCACGCTCTTGGAATGGAAGAAAAAAGTCGGCGAAGCCGTAGCGCGCGACGAAATCCTGATTGACATCGAAACCGACAAAGTGGTTTTGGAAGTACCTTCCCCACAAGCCGGCGTATTGGTTGAAATCATTGCTCAAAACGGCGAAACCGTTGCCGCCGAGCAAGTGTTGGCACGCATTGACACTGCCGCTACCGCTTCTGCTGAAGCACCAGCCGCCGCTCCTGCACCTGAAGCCGCTCCCGCCGCAGCGCAAACCAATGCCGCCATGCCTGCCGCCGCCAAACTGGCAGCCGAAACCGGCGTGGATGTGAACGCGCTGCAAGGTTCCGGCCGCGACGGTCGCGTCTTGAAAGAAGATGTGCAAAACGCCGCCGCCAAACCTGCCGCTGCACCCGCTGCTGCGCCAGCCCCCGTTCCCGCAGGTGCACGTCCGGAACAACGCGTTCCGATGAGCCGCCTGCGCGCCCGCGTTGCCGAGCGTCTCTTGGCTTCGCAACAAGAAAACGCGATTCTGACCACGTTCAACGAAGTCAACATGAAACCCATCATGGACTTGCGTGCGAAATACAAAGAAAAATTCGAGAAAGAACACGGCGTCAAACTCGGCTTCATGTCTTTCTTCGTCAAAGCAGCCGTTGCCGCACTGAAAAAATATCCGGTGGTGAATGCCTCCGTTGACGGTAGCGACATCGTTTATCACGGTTACTTCGACATCGGTATCGCCATCGGCAGCCCGCGCGGTTTGGTCGTTCCGATTCTGCGCGATGCCGACCAAATGAGCATTGCCGACATCGAACAAGCCATCGTTGATTACGCCAAAAAAGCCAAAGACGGCAAAATCGCGCTGGAAGATTTGACCGGCGGTACGTTCAGCATCACCAACGGCGGTACATTCGGTTCCATGATGTCCACTCCGATTATCAACCCGCCGCAATCCGCCATTTTGGGTATGCACGCGACCAAAGAGCGCGCAGTCGTAGAAAACGGCCAAGTCGTCGTCCGCCCGATGATGTACCTGGCACTCTCTTACGACCACCGCATCATCGACGGCCGCGAAGCCGTGCTGACTTTGGTTGCCATCAAAGACGCGTTGGAAGATCCGGCACGCCTGTTGTTGGATCTGTAAACGCCGTCAAAGGGATATAAAGCGGATAAAAACAGAGCAGTTTGAAATCGGGCTGCTTACTGGCTTTCAGACGACCTTGAAACGAAAAAAGGTCGTCTGAAAACGGCGGGATGTTTGAAATCTAAGGGAGAAAGTTTGTTGCTGCCATTTGCCGTGCAGAAGCAAACGGTATGAAAATCCATAGGAGCATATCCATGAAACCCATTTCCCTGTTTCCGCTTTTGGCTGTCGTTTCCCTGCTTGGCGCGTGTGCCGCATTCGAAGGCAAGGAATATTCCGTCAATGCCTACGACGCGCGCGGCAGAATGTTGAACAAGCGTTTTGAAATGGACAGCAACAAAGCAGGCATCCCCGTCGCCCGCAGCGTTTTGTGCAAACGCTATCCGCACGCTACTGTCCGCGTTTACAACAATTTCACCGGACAGGAAGTCAGGGAATACAGCCCGCATTCCTGCCGCCGCTGATGTGTCCGAACCAATCGGGCTGAAATTTCAAAAGGTCGTGCCTGCGGGCAGGCTTAACATACTGAAAAAGGCAGAATGAGGTTTAACTGCGTTGAAGCTGCGCTTTCAGACGACCTCTCATGCAAAATATAGTAGATGAACTTTAAATCAGGAGAAGGCGGCGAAGCCGCAGACAGTACAGATAGTAC